>JANYHE010000101.1 GCA_025359215.1 Hyphomicrobiales bacterium | reverse complement strand
GCAAGTGCTGGACCGGGGCAAATGCCACTGATGCCCCAGCCAAGCCCAAACAAGGCGGCACCGCCAACGAGCCTTGCATCAACGAGTTTGATTTCGGGGATTTGAAAGCAATCCGAAAATAAAGGTCTCGGGCGTCTTAATAAGATTTGATAGCCGATCATCGCTGTGATCAAGCCGCCACCCATCACGAAAAATAAAGTGAAATCATGGGCTCCGAACACGTCTAAGAAATTCAAAACCTTCATGGGGTTGACCATGCCAGAAATGGTGAGGCCTGCGCCGAAAAGCAATCCTGCAAGTGCTGCGGTGAATTTCTGCACAATCAAGCTCCGATCACATGACGAATGACGGTGACTGTCACTATTGCGACAACCATGAAAACACAGGTTGCAACAAAGCTGCGCTTTGAAAAGCGTGCGTTGCCACAAATACCATGGCCGGAAGTACAGCCATTGCCGAGGTAAACACCTACACCCACAATCACGCCACCAATTGCTATGGTGAGCGGTGTGCTGCCAAAAGCCATTTGTTGGGCCATGCCATTAAATAGAGCGACCCATGCTGTTGCTATCAACATGCAGATGATGAAGATGGCGCGCCATGCAAAATCATAATCAAAACGCAGTGTCAGCAATCCGGCAAAAATTCCACTGGCCCCTAGAATGCGGCCATTGCCTGCCATCAGGACTACCGCTGCGAGCCCAATGAGTATGCCGCCGATGAGGCCGGCATAGGGAGTGAATTCTGTTGGGGTCATTTATGCGGGTCCTAATTTAGCGCCTATTTTGCGCGGGATGCGACCATCAATCAAGGCCAACCCGACGCCAATCACAGCCATGCCCAGAAAATGACGGGCAGAAATTTGTTCATTCAAAAGCATGGCACCCAGCAACATGGCACTAACAGGCACCAGCAATGTGACCAAAGTAACATTGGTCATTCCGGCGCGTTTTACGATGTTGAAAAATATTAGATATGCAACCGCTGTGCACAGGAGTGCAAGGGCGAGCAAAAAGAGGATCACCTTGACACTGGGCATGGTCAAACTGAAGGGGTGATCAATCACCATCATCAAAGGTAACATCATCACACTGGACGCTGCAGTTTGCGAGGCGGCCGTAACTAAAGGTGGGATGCCCGCCATGCGCCGACCAAAAATAGTACTGATGCCATAACTCACTGAAGCCAAAACAATGGCGAGTTGAAACCATAAATCCACACCAAGATTTTTAATGGCGTCGAAGCCCACCAGTGCTGCCACACCAGTGAGGCCCACCAAGGCGCCTGCCAAACGGTTCCATGTTAGCTTTTCATTTTGAGTAGATAGATGAGCCACGATCACAGCAAAAAAAGGTGTTGTTGCGTTCAATACAGCGGCAAGGCCGGGGGCCACACGCTGCTCGCCCCAGACAATCAAACTGAAGGGAACGACATTGTTACAAAAACCCATCAAAAAGAAATTGTGCCAGATGGGCTTAAAATTAGGCAGCGCTTGTTTTGAAACCAAAACGTAGAGCCATAATGCAACGGTGGCCAAAAACACACGAAAAAATACGATCGTGAAAACCGGCAATTCTTTGATGATCACAGCAAAGAAATAAAACGATCCACCCCAAATGGCGCTGAGAACCATGAGCATGACCCATTCAACGGGGCCCATGACTTGATGTGTTAATTTGTTCATGACGCAGCCTTATGGGAAAACTGGCTGCGCCGCCACCCGATTTAAGGCCTTTTACAGAAGAAGCAGGTTTGCAAAAGTCGCAACGCTGAAGCGGGGAGCTTATAATAGATTTTCCGAACAAGAGGCCTGATGGTGCGAAGATAAGATGCACCATAGAGTCGACCCAGGGCTGACATCGGCAAATAATAATCATTTGCATCCATCATGCCCGAACTCCAGGATTCTTTGTGGAGATCATAGGGCACCATGAGATCAAAGCGTTTCTGACCCGCAGCTAAAGCATCGCGTTGCGACATGTCCATGTGGAGGCGACCAGGAGAAAGATCGGTCAATTTGTGGGCATGCGATGTGATATAGGCAAAATGGGTTCCTCGATATCGAAAGCCAATTTCCCACGACACTGGATTTGTGCCAGCTTTCAATTCACTGATTACGGCTTCAAATGTTCCTGATTTAGCTCTTGTCAGAGTCTTCAAAAAAGCGACATGGTGGGGGCAACCCATAATCCGATTGTAACGGCCACGTTCAGCCAACCAAGCATTTTTTTCTGAGATTGAACTTGAAATTGCAATGTCAGTATTCGGGCCAGTTGACAGAATGTCGAAGTTGACACTGCCCATTTCTTCTAGATTTTTGCGGATTTTTTTACGGCGCTTGCGCTGCGTTGAGGTGTAGCGGGCATCATATTCATTTTCAGTTTTAAATGTGGTCAAATCTAAAAAGGGAGCGCGCTCGTCATATTTTGCGTCGACCATCGAGATTTTTACGTAGGGCTGGGCAAGGCTATCGGCTCGCACATGACGCAATCGCACAAGGTCTGTTTTTGCATGTGACTTGATGTATTCGAAGGCAAGGCCCAACCATTGCGACACATCTTGACCCTTGGCGCACATAACATCACCATATTGACCCAAGGGCTCCGTTAGCCATTGCAAAGTGCGCAAGCCATGCATGGGCACAATCATCAACGGAAATAAGAACACCAAGCGGCTGCCTTCGTATCCGGCAAGGATGAAGAGTTCACAGTCTGTGTAGTTTTCACAATAGGATTTTGCCCATTCAAAACTTTGGAAAACTGTGGGTGTGATGATGCTTTCAGCTTCCAACTGCCGCCACGCCGACTCCAGTGCGCTGAATTCACTCTTATTTGAAATGCAAGAAAGCTTTTCGTTTGCATATTTGCTCGAGGTGGTAAAGCGATGCAATTCAGTTCTTTGGTTGGATGAACCAAACTTCGGTGTGGCAGTTTGAACTTGCACTGTCGCGCTCCTTGCTTTGTGGCAATCATGCGCAGTGTTACCCTAGCAATCTGTTGAATGAAGACAGCGAATTGGTGTGATGATTAACAAAAGATTAACGAGTTTGGAAACTCTACTCTGATTTTCCTGTGGATCCGAATGTGGTGAGTTCCTTCATCAAACTGGCTAAGGTCTCTCGCTTTGTTACATCTTGGGGAATTGGGCGGCACACCTCGCAAGCTGCGAGACCGATGCGCGCGGTGAGAATGCCATTGACAGCTCCTTCACCGAAGCGCGCTGAAAGGCGGCCTAAAATTCCCTTGCCGACAAAGAGGTGAAGAAAGTTTTCTGACAGGGCCATGCCACCAGCAATTGCCAAATGGGTGATAACCATACGGGCCAATTTGAATGTGGCCAAAGTTGAAGGCCTGCCGCCATAAAGTGTTGCAATTTCACGCATCATGGCCAAGTTTTGGGCGGCAACAAACAGAACGTCTAAAGCTGCTGCTGGTGTGACTGTGGTGAGTAACGTGACGCGTCTAGCGCGGCGGGCAATGATGCGGTGGGCATTTTCGTCGAGAGGGTCGACCAGAAATCTTTCGATCAGGCGCACGCGGTCGCGCGGATCAATAATATCATTGGCGTGGGTTTCGTAGTTTTTTAGATTCCAGGCTGAATCGGCTTTGGCTTTGTAAAGCGACGTAAGTGCAGCAACTGTTTGCATGGCTGATGAAGCATCATCTTGATTTAAGGCGTGGGCTGCCATGAGTTGGATTTTTTCGATACGCCGCAAACGGGCCAGCCCATAAATTTCACGAAATACAATTGCTAAGGCTGCAAGGCCCGCGAGACTTGCGATTGATAAAGCGACCCAACCCAAAAAGGGCGAGCTCTGAAAAAAAGACTCGATCATTTTGGTGATCGTGAGACCTGCCCATAATGAAAAAAATGTGAATGTTGCACCGATAAAAATTGAACCCCAACGAGTACCCCGCGCCGGAAGTACCGCATGAGGCACATGAACAATCTCGTGCACAGGTGGCTCTGCCTCAAAAGTAATTTCCGGCTTCAATTTTTTCGGGTGAGGCTTTTCCTCAATTATGAAGGCTTGCGGGCCGCGAAGATTCTTTGTCATGAAAATTGATCGCCAATTAAAAACTCCAAAGCGCGGTCGAGACGGATGTGGGGGAAAGTTTTGCCTACAATCATCGGGGGCCGGAAACGCACAAATTTCAATTTGCCTTCAAGTTCGCCAGTCAAGGCAGCTTGCGGGTCATCAGGTAAATCTCCGGGAAATATTGCAGCTTCTTTTATGCCGTCGAATTTTTGATCACCAATAGTCTCTCCACTTTGAGGAATGCCTGCGATGCAAGCAAGTTGCTCTGATTTTTGAGTAACGAAGGCTTCTCGTGTGGTGCGAATGGCGGCCAGAGCTGCAACCTCATAGGCGGCGCCAGCATAATTTGCGCGCTGTGCAGCTTCATCCACCAGTACGGATAATATCGCTTCAAGCTTGTCATGCGACGTGTGGTGCAAGAGATCAGCCTTGGTTGCTGTGAATAGAATTTTCTCGATGCGGTGGCCGAAAATTTCAGAGAGTATGGAATTTGTGCCCAATCTGAAACTCGATAGCACATCGGTCAGCGCTGTCTTTAAATCATTGACTGCGGATGGCCCTGCATTGAGAGCGGTCATCACATCGACCAAAACAATCTGCCGATCTAACCTCGCAAAATGACCAAAGAAAAACGGCTTCACCACGCGGGCCACATATGAGTCATAGCGCCGTGCCATGAGATGGCCCAAAGTACCGGAATGAAATTGTGTTTCTGCTGTCACATCAAGGGGTGCGAATGTGAGAAGGGGCGAGCCTGCAAGATCCCCCGGCATGAGGAACCGCCCCGGCGGAAGTGTTGATAGCGACACATCATCATCCCGGCACCGCGCCAGATAGTTCGTAAAGAGATTTGCCGCATTCACGGCATCCAACTCCTGTGCGGGTTGGTCGGCGTTCAGCGTTTGCAAATGGGCGTGCCATTCCGTGGCCAAAACATTGCGTGGCTTCAAACGACTCGCAGATATAGTGGCAGCCGACCATTGTTGATAGCTTAAGTGCATCAAGGGTAAATCAAGCACCCATTCGCCCGGATAATCGATAATGTCGAGATGAAGTTTTCCGCTGCCAAAATTGCGGGCAAAAAAGCCGCTTGGTTCATATTCAAAAGTCAAACGCAATTGGCTGAGACGCCTTGTGCCTTCGGGCCAATGCCGATTTTCACCCTGTAAGGCTTTTAAGTGATCTTCATAAGAAAAGCGGGGAAGATCATCATTGGGTTGAGGTTCAAGATAGACTTTTGTGATGCGCCCTTGAGCCATGGCCTCGAAAACAGGAAGCCTTGCTCCTTTCAAAAGTGCATGGACCAAGGCCGTTATGAAAACAGTTTTACCAGACCGCGACAAACCTGTGACCCCTAAGCGCAGCGTGGGCTCGGTCAAATTTCCGGCAAAATCCATCACTCCGCCTGCAGCAATGCGGCTTTGGTCAATGATGTCAGAGAATTTCAAGGTGCGGACTTTCCAGAATTTACTCCCACATAATTGGGGTTAAACACTCAAGAAACAAGGTCTATTTCGATTTGCCAATGTCTTGTAAATCGTAAGGTGTGGTTTGGTAAAGTTCATTGATCCAGTTGCCAAACAGCAAATGGGCATGGCTGCGCCATCGGTTTTCAGGTGATTGTTTAGGGTCATTGTGAGGGAAATAATTGGCAGGCAGGGCAATTGGCTTGCCCGCTTCCGTGTCACGGAAATATTCATCGCCTAACGAGTCTGTGTCATATTCAATGTGATTAAACATGTTGATCATGCGGTGGTCTGGATCGCTCACGAGGCAGGGGCCTACCTCTGGTGATTCCATCAGAACGTCCAGATTCTTGTTTTTAGGAAATTCAGACGTATGATTTTCAGTCCAGCGCGAAACCGGCATAGAAAAATCATCGGAGAAACCGCGCAGTAGCGGCGATGAAGGACTTAAATTGTTGTGCCTATAGATTCCGAAGGCCTTTTGGCTCAACTCATGTTTTGGCACCTTATAGAAATGATAAAGTGCTGCCTGTGCGGCCCAGCAAATGTTGAACGTGGAGTGCACATTGGTTTGCGTCCATTCAAAAATTTTTGAAAGTTCATCCCAATAGGTTACATCTTCAAACGGCATTTGCTCAATGGGTGCGCCCGTGACGATGAGACCATCGAAGCGCTTGTACTGAACGTCTTGCCAACTTTCGTAGAAGGCTAGCATATGTTCTTGCGACGTGTTTTTGGGTGTGTGATTGGTGATCTTGATCAACGACAATTCCACCTGCAGCGGACTTGCGCCCACAAGGCGTGCGAACTGAGTTTCCGTTTTTATTTTATTTGGCATCAAGTTCAACAGGCCAATTTGCAAAGGGCGAATATCTTGGCGATTGGCTGATGCTTCTCCCATGACCATCACACCCTCTTTTTCAAGGATGCGGCGAGCTGGAAGTTCGTCTGGAATTCGAATGGGCATTTTAATACTTTGATTGTTCGTCGATGGTGTTGGCGATAAAAGTGTTGAATTTTTCTTCAGTGTCGAGGGCAGGGACGTCTTGCATGCGCACGGTATAGCCATATTTATCGGCGATTTTTTTATAGATCGGTGCACGATGCTTTAGCAATTGCGCATAGCCCCATTCGGCAAAGCGGTCAGGGTCAACGGCGTCATCGGAGCTAATTTTATTGACGGCTTTATATTCGGCCCATTTCTCATCAAGAAATTGCGGATTGTAGTACATTGGTTTTGGATGCTTTATGAAACCTTTGACCAACTCGGCCATGTGTTTTTCTGTGCTCTCAATATAAACCATGAGTGTCGATGCACTTAGCGCTTTCAACACGGGGTCATTATCGTCATCAGGGTTTACAACTTCACACAGGCTGCCACCAGAATCGCAGATGAAATTGTCATAGCGATAAATGTTGCGGGCTTTGTCGATAAACTCTGGAACGTCACACAAAGATTTGCGCTCGGCTTCGCAATGTTGGGCTTGGCGAATTTTATATTCTGCAAATGAAATGCCACCTTTTTCAGGGTTGCCGGGTTTGCCTAAATAGGTGGATAGCGGTTCGAGATTTTCAAACGTGATGTTAGAGCGAATATAGATTGAGTCCGAACGCAAAAGCTTTTGCAGAAATGCATTTTTATTGGCTTCGCGTTTAAAATTATCGACGATATATTCGTCCATATAGCGCGTGCCGATGCGGTAATCGACGGAATATTGAAACCAGTTCTTGTCGTGAAGCATTTTTGAAAGTGTCGTTTTGCCAACACCCGACATGCCAAGCACAGTGACAGCTTTGGCTTTTTGGTCTTCGAATTCTTTTCCAGATTTATATCGCATAGGTTTTGCTTTAGCCAAGCCAGGCGCTTGGAGCAACCATTAGAAATCTTTGGTCAGGCGGAAATCGACTGCATGGGAATCAAAATCCCACAGCGCGATATTGCTGAAATTGCGTGTGTAAGAATATGAGAGGGCGGGGGCAAAGCCATAGATATTAAAATCACGTTTGGTCATGGTGATTGCGCCTACCACGCGCTCATCTTGACGTGTCATTCCGGCAATGGGGTTTTGGTCGTCGAAAAGGCTGTAACGGCCTTGAACGTTGGCATCGACCGTTACGCCCATTGGTAATTCATTGTAGATGTCTAAACCGACAAAACCACTGGAGAAGGAATTATAGGCAAGCGGCGTTGTGAGCTTTTCGTAACCCGATTTGATTGATAGATTGAGGCTGGCGTTTACACTGTGGCTCCACGTTAAATCGCCACGATAATCATTCCCATCGTTGAATGACGAGCCGGCGAAATCGCGCCATTCGTAAACGGCACTGCCACTTAATCTGTCGTGCTGGCTCAGAAAATGTACAAATGAAAGGCGGGGGCCAAAACTGTGATAGGTGAGGCCATCAACCATCAAATTATTGGCGTTGGGGTCAAAAGCTTGGCTGGCAATGCCGCCAAAACCCACGTAGCCATTTTCAAGGTGATAGCGCATTTCAGCCGATTGCTCGGTGGAGGCAGAATTGTAAATGCGGTTATTGTAAATCTGGCCGGAGATATCGCCGCCCAGCACGGCCTCCCAGTGATTGCCCATTCGCTTGCTGTAGCCAGCACTTAAACCTGCGGCCAGACCTACACCACTTTGCTTTTTGCTATCGGTGATATCGAGATTGGGGGCGTCTTTAAAAATCGGGTTGGCGGAATAGACTTTATCATGTGACGAGCCACTGTTCACATTGGTGCTTGGAGCAACAGAAATGAAGCCGCTGAATGTCACAGGGTGGCTGGCGTCAAGTCGATCAATGAAGGAGCGAATGCTTTCGGCTGTGCGCGGGTCTGGAGCGTCAGCTTCCAATAATTGCAAGTGATGTTTGGCGCTGTCGTTCTCACCCAGTTTCACTAGAGTTTGTGCCAGTTCAGTTCGCACCAGTGTGAGGCTGGGGTCACTGGCCAATGCGGCGCGATATTTATCAACCGCACCAGTGAGATCGCCCTCACCATTCAGAATGAGCCCCTGAATATAAAGGGTGCGATTGACAGCATGAGGCCCTTGCAATGGGAATTTCTGCAAGAGTTCGGAGGCAAGTTGGTGCTGGCCCATTTTGGCGCGACCAATGAGAAAGTGAACCCGTTGGGATTCATCAGCTGAACTATACACTTTAATTTGGTCAGGCGTAAGTGTGGCATGGGCTGGCAATGTCATTGCACCAAGACTTATACAGGCCGCAAATAAACTGCAAAGAGCGCGGGATATTCCGCGCTCTGTGGCTTTTGATTTTGGCTTTGATGACTTCATTAACTTCTATTATTGACCGTTAAATACGCCACTCATTTCGATGTAGCCACGGCGGTCGTCGTTGATTGGGAACTGGCCGCCGATAGGTTGAGGTGAAGTTCCGTTGACGTTGAACACCCCTGAAATTTCATTGGCAGTTGGACCAAAAATACCGGCGTTCATTACGTTGGTTGTTTCATCGGTGATGAACCCTAAGGCGTTGGCTTGGTCTAATGTTGTCGTTCCAACAATCGTGTTTTTGCTGGCTTGGATTGTGCCGTTCAGAAGAATATTTGTTGTCATGAATGGTTGTATGTTGGCCGTGTTCGCTTTGTTTACGAGTGTTTTTGGAAGCGTCACGTCCACTACTGCAAACCCAATAGCGCCATTTCGCGATTGCCAAGTTTGCCATTTTTCAGGAGTCAACACGCCAGAAAAACCACCCGTTCCAAAATCCGCGGTAAGACTGCTTTTGCCAATCACACTCCAGATGCTATTGGCAGACATGGTGGCGACGGTGTCATTTGGATCATCAATCCAATTCCAAGTTTTCGCCGTTGCACCAAATCGGCCTGTGTAATTTGCAGTGCCTGAAGTTGGAACTGACGCCGTTGCGGTTTTTGTGCCGCCCGCTGACCATGCTTGGTGAGCAGCTTCTCCGCCACCTGTTGTTACATCGCGGTATTGCGTTCCGTAGCTATATTTCCAGTTCCAAACTTGCAGCTCTTCGTCTTGACCCAACGTGCTACTATAGGCTCTATATTCTTTGTATGTTCCACCGAGACCTACGCCTCCCACGCCGCCTGTTTGAATGCAGCCTAACAACGTGAGTCCCGTTGCCAAATCCTTGCATGTTCCTGGCGTATATTCTTTCATGTTTTTTGCTACGGGCCACAAGGCTGCGTTGGGCGAATGGGTGTCAACTTCGAATTTCGCGGTGTTTGGGCCTGCGCCATTTGCGCCAGTTGCGGCAACAGTCAATTGTGAAAATATTGGGTCAGCTAATGCGCCCGTGATGGGGTTGTTTTTTGTGGAAACTAAAGTAGATTTTTCGAGTGCAATTGTTAAATCGCCCGTTGTCAATTTTGTGGTGCTGCCTGTATTAGGTGTTGGCGTCGGAGTAACAACAACAGGCGTTACCACAGCGGGTGTTACCACAGGTGTTGCTGTTGCGCATTGCCCTGCATTCACACCGCACACGCCGCCTTGGCTGGCCAAGCTTAACGCTGAGCCATCACCTGTCACGCAGCCGGAGAGCGCTGTGGAGGACACAAGCAGTGCTATAGGAACGAGAAAACGCATGATACATATCCAAACTGACCCAGAGAAATCTAGAATTGCACGGGTTGTTCTAATTTTGCGTTAAACATAAGAAATAAATGGTGTTTCAGAATGACACAAGTGATTGACCAATATGCAACCTGGTATGAAGCAACAGCGAGCAGGCTGGACTCTGCTGCGCCGCTGAGTGCAATTCTAAAAGCTGATGTTTGCGTGGTTGGCGGCGGCCTTGCTGGGCTTACGACCTGTCTTGAGCTTTCACGGCGAGGATTAAAAGTTGTTTTGTTAGAGGCACAACTCATTGCTTCTGGCGCTTCAGGCCGCAATGGCGGGTTTGTTTCCAATGGTTTTGCTTTGGGTATGGATGATGTTGTGAAAAAGGTTGGCATTGATGCAGCCCGCGCCCTTCACGCGCTATCATGCGATGGAACAGAATATGTTCGGGCTGAGATTGCTTCGGGCGATGCCTCAATAAAAATGGGCGATGGTTGGATGGTGGCGGTGCGCCATGATGATCAGGGTGGCTTGAAAAAATATGGTGCGAATTTGCAGCGCGACTATTCAGAGGACTTGCAGCATCTTTCAGTTCAGGAAACGAGGGTGCGTTTGGCCTCGCAACGCTATTTTGAAAGCTTGTATTTCCCCAAAGCATTTCACATTCACCCTTTGCGCTATTGCTTGTTGATTGCAGCAAAAGCACGCGCTGCTGGAGCCCAGATTTTCGAAAACAGTGCGGTGAAATTTGTTGAGAAAATCGGTTCTGAATTTCTGGTGAAGACTGACTCATGGCAGGTGACGGCGCGGCATGTGGTGCATTGTGTTTCTTCAACCGGACGCAACGTTCACAAAGCTTCAGGCCGGGCCGTGTTGCCAGTTGCTACTTATGTTGCGGTTACCGAGCCTCTGCAGCAAACCTCAATCAACACGGCTGCAGCCATTTCAGACACGCGCCGGGCCGGGGATTATTACCGGCTGATTGACGATGGTCGGATTTTATGGGGCGGTCGGATTTCTACGAAAATTAATCGGCCCTCACATTTGGCTGAGCGCATGAAGGGCGATATGGTTGCCACTTATCCCGCACTTGGGAAACCTCGCATTGACTATGCTTGGGCGGGGCTGATGGGGTATGCCATTCATAAAATGCCGTTGATTGGCCGCGATGCAGAGGGCCAATGGTTTGGCACCGCTTTTGGTGGGCATGGCCTCAACACTACTGCGATGGCGGGCCTCATTCTTGCAAGGGCCATTGCTGAGGGTGACGATGCTTACCGTCGGTTTGTGCCGTTTGCACCACAGTGGGCTTTTGGCCAGCTTGGCAGGCTGGGGGTTCAAGGCTCATATTGGTTGATGCAAATCAAGGACAAACGTGACGAATCACGGCTTTTTTCGGGCCAATAAGCAAGTGTTGCACCTGTCATAGTGGAAGGCTATATGGCCCTTCAATGAATGGGTAGAGAGACTTCACATGTCGAATATTATAGACAACGACTACAAGCCAAGCGACTCCGAGCCGTTTATGAATCCGCGGCAAGTGGAATATTTCCGCCAAAAACTTTTGACGTGGAAAGAAGACATTATTAAAGAAAGTAAGGAAACCATCACGCATTTGCAGGACGAAAACCACATCCTGCCAGACGTGGCTGACCGGGCTTCGTCGGAAACCGACCGATCGTTAGAATTGCGTACGCGGGATCGCCAACGCAAATTGATCTCCAAGATTGAATCGGCGTTAAAGCGCATTCAAGATGGTTCTTATGGTTTTTGCGAAGAGTCAGGCGAGCCGATTGGCTTGAAGCGCCTGGACGCGCGTCCCACGGCAACCCTTTCCATTGAAGCGCAAGAGCGGCACGAAAAGCGTGAACGGGTTTATCGCGACGAGTGATCTTCTGAGTTTGGCCTGCGTAAGAACTTGGACAGGAGCACAATCATGGTCAATTATTTCTGGCAATTTATCATCGCTATGGCCATTTTTTTGGCCGTTGATGTGATTTGGCTTTCAACCGCAGGGAGGTCAATCTATTTTGTTGAACTCGCTGGAATGCTGAAAGATAGGCCTGATTTTTTAGTCGCGTTCATTTTTTATGCAATTTTTATCGCAGGTCTTGTGTGTTTTGTTATAAACCCTGCAATGGCTGCTGCCGATGTTTGGTATGCTGTGAGAATGGGCGCATTTTTTGGCTTGGTCTCTTATGCCACTTACGACCTTACAAACTTAGCGAGCATAAAAGGCTTCACCACTAAGATCGCGCTGATCGATTTAACTTGGGGCACGTTCTTATCAGCAACCGTGAGCGGGCTAACAGTTTTGGCCCTGCGTTTTTTTAAGCTGGGATGAATAGATCCACGGTTTTGAAACTGGTAACGTCGACCAAGCCTAAATCTGAAATGCGAAGTTCAGGAATCACCACCAAACCCAAAAGTGAATGCTGCATATAAGCATTGTTTAAATTGCAGCCACAGGCTTTCATTGCGGCCACCATTTTTTCGGCTTTAACAGCGACAGTTTCTGCAGGCTCATCAGACATCAGGCCCGCAATGGGCAGCTCGACACGGGCCAGTTCCACTCCTTCGCTGATCACCACCACACCGCCGCCAATTTGTTTTAAAACATTCGCGGCTTGCGCCATGTCTGCTTTATTTGTTCCAATCACAATCATGTGGTGGCTGTCATGGGCCACAGTCGATGCCACTGCACACGGGCGGTTATAGCCAAAGCCTGAGACGAATGCGTTGACAACATTGCCAGTGGCTTTATGGCGCTCGACCAATGAAATTTGGCACACATCGTTTTTTAGGTCCATCGCAACAAGGCCTGATTGAACCGCTAATTCAGCGGTGAGTGACTTGGTGGGGGCTTGATTTTCGATGACGCCAATGACCCGCACTTTCACTTGATTGGCACCCACGGGTGCTTTGATATCGAAGTCGTTGGCGGCCAGAATGCGCTTCATGTTTACGGTGGATTTAGCTGACGCAGGATACTCAAAAGCAGGAAACTCTGCGACCAGCTTTCCATGTTCAGCAACCACTTCACCGAGGGCCATCACAAGTTCGACTGGCAGAGTTACAAGATCTGAAGTGAGAACCAAATCGGCGCGTCTTCCGGGGGTGATCGAGCCGAGTTCGCGCTCTAGGCCAAAATGGGTTGCAGTGTTGAGTGTGGCCATTTGAATTGCTGTCATTGGGGCTAAGCCTTGGGCAATGGCATGGCGCAACACGCGGTTGATATGGCCTTCATTGACAAGTGTTCCTGAATGGCAATCATCTGTACACAGAATAAAATTGCGGCTGTCTAGCCCGTGTTCGGTGACAGCCTTGATTTGCGTGGCCACATCATACCAAGCCGAGCCTAAGCGTAACATGGCGCGCATGCCTTGGCGCACACGGGCGATGGCATCTTCAACACAGGTGCCTTCATGGTCATCGGCAGGGCCGCCTGCCGCATAGGCGTGGAATGAGGGGCCTAAATCTCGAGATGCATAATGCCCGCCGACCGTTTTTCCAGCGCGCTGTGTGGCTGCAATTTCCGCCAGCATTTTAGGGTCTGTGTTGATCACACCCGGGAAATTCATCATTTCACCTAAGCCAATAATATTGGGCCATGCCATCGCTTCGGCCACATCCTCTGGTGATATGGTGGCGCCCGGAGTTTCGAGGCCTGGTGCTGATGGCACACAGCTTGGCATTTGTACAAAGACATTGAGCGGCAAGTCCATAGCTTCGTCGTGCATTAGTCGCACGCCGGGCAGACCCAGCACATTGGCAATTTCATGCGGATCAATAAACATTGAAGTGGTGCCGTGGGGCACAACTGCTCTGGCAAATTGCGTGACTGTGACCATGCCGCTTTCCACATGCATGTGCCCATCGCAAAAGCCCGGAGAGGCATACCTGTTGGCGGCATCAATAATTTTTGTATCGGGTCCAATGGTGTGGCTGGCATCGGCGCCGACATAGGCAAAGCGGCCACCACAGATAGCAATATCTGTGGCTGGAATAATTTCGCCGGAATGCACATTCACCCAACGGGCATTTTTTACAACTGTGTCGGCATGTTTGCGGCCCATGGCTACATTGATGAGATCGGCCGCGAGATCGGGCCAAGATTTAAGTTTGCTCATCGTTTAATCTCTCATCATTTCGAGGGCTTCATCCAGCAAGCTTTGCGACGATGCAAACATCACATTGCCGCCTTGTGTTGGATCATTATCAGTCCAAGTGCCCACCACACCGCCCGCGCCCTTAATTATCGGGATGAGAGCGGCGATATCATAAATTTGCAAACCAGGATCCATGGCAATGTCGAGATGGCCTGCAGCAACCAAACTGAAAAAATAAGCATCGCCACCAAAGCGAATTGTGGTCACTGCTTTTTGTAAGTTGGCAAAACCTTGATGTCCTTTATAAAGTTGTGGTGCGGTGGTGCCCACTGATGCAAGGGACAGCTTCAGAGGCGGGCGCACGTGAATGCTGTGAGTTTGGCTTTGGTGCTGGTGCCATGCCCCTTCAGGATTACCAAAAAAGCGCTCGCCGACAAATGGTTGGTTCATCACGCCCAGCAGCGGCTGGCCGTTTCTATAAAGGCCAATGAGTGTTACCCAGGTTGGCATTCCGATTACAAAGGCCCGGGTGCCATCAATCGGGTCAAGCACCCACGTGTAAGGCGAAGTTCCGGTTTTTGTTCCGTATTCTTCCCCAACAATGGAGTGGTCTGGGTAGTTGGCTTCAATCATTTCCCGAATGATGCGCTCTGCGCTGCGGTCGGCATCGGTTACGGGGTCCCACACTTCACCTGCCTTTATGTCTATGGCGATGTTTTTACGAAACTGCGGCAAGATTACTTTTGCGGAAGCATCGGCCAATTTAAGCGCAAATTGCGTGAGTTCGTTGATTTCAGAGTTCATTTTGCAGGCCTTAGGTTGTGAAAGCGTTACACCATATTCTCTGTTGTTGCGCCAGACAGCCAAAACTTGTGCAATGCAACAAACTCTCTGAGCTATGCAAAATACGCTTATCTAATTAAAGTGTAATAATATCATGTATTTAGCTTATTTTTCTTGATAAAGTACAACCTCACGGCGTAGGGCTGGCTTGAAGGAAGCCAATTAACCCTTGAAAGATCTATGCTGCACTGCCAAATAGCGTCTGTGAGATGAGCATCCTTGATGATCTCTCACAGCCCTTCTTGGGCGTTTCCTCCCTAGACTTGGGCCGATCACATGCGTGTATCGGCCCCTTTTTTTATTCGGCAGCAAGTTTTTGTGGTGTGTTATCCGCGTCTTGTGGCAAGAACTTGAGCAAAGCCGCAATTACTTTTCCCAGACATTCTTGTATTTCAACAAAACCGGCTTTCTTTTCCATGCGCGTTTCGTCCATATAGAGTGCGCGGTTGATTTCGATCTGTAACGCATGGCGGTTTTGCTGCGGTGCACCATGAGTTTTGGTGATGAACCCACCAGCATAAGGACGGTTTCGGACAATTTTGAAACCTTCGCGGGTCAGCAAGCTTTCAACTTCGCCAGAAATCTCAGTGCTGCATGATGCGCCAAAACGGTCACCCAAGACAATATCAACGCCTGATTGGTTGCCGTTTTTGACGGCAGATGAAGGCATTGAATGACAATCCACCAATAGTGAAAACCCCGTTGCGTTATAACATTCGTTCATCAATGCGGTGAGCGTTCTGTGATAGGGGCGGTAGACTTGGTCAATGCGATTTACAGCATCGTTCAAATGAATTTTCCCGCGGTAAATTTCAATTCCCTCGGCCACCAATTTTGGAATGGTGCCCAGGCCTGATGCCACACGTGGCGAGCCTGAGTTCATGTAGCCCGGTAAATCTTCCAAAAACATCCGTGCGTCTAATTCATAGGGCTCACGGTTCAGATCAACATAGCTGCGAGAGACAAGTGCCCGAAGCAGCGGAGCGCCGCGCTTCTGACAGGTTGAAAATAATTCATCAACGAAGCAATCTTCTGATTGACGTAAAGCTGATGGTGAAAGACGTGACAATTGCTGAAACGGCTCTGGAAGCATAGCTCCGCTATGGGGCGAATTGAAAACGGCAGGAACCACCCAAGTGGCAGGTGCCAAGATTTCAAAAAACTTATCACTCATGAATAGTCCTTGAGCCGTTTGGTACGATTTTGTCAGTATGGGCTCAGTTTTGCGTTATTGTCCATAACTTCACATCCTGTTTACTGCTTATCACTAAAATACGAGCTAATTGTTCGCGGATAAGACATAAGCATGGCTTGACCGCGCCCGCACACTGACTGATAAGAGACACATGGTGAAAATTTTACTGGCCGAAGATGATGATGATCTGCGACGTTTTTTAGTAAAGGCGCTGGAAAAAGCAGGCCACCATGTGAGTCCCTTCGCAGAAGGCGCAAGTGCCTTTGAAGAAATCAAGCAAGATAACTTTGATCTTTTGCTGACTGATATCGTGATGCCAGAAATGGATGGCATTGAGCTGGCACGTCGTGCTGCTGAACTTGATCCATCGCTGAAGATCATGTTCATCACGGGATTTGCTGCTGTGGCACTTAACCCAGATTCAAACGCGCCTAAAGATGCCAAGGTCTTATCGAAGCCCTTCCACTTGCGCGATCTCGTTGATGAAGTGAACCGCCTGATGGCCGCATAAGGCCGCACTTGCTATCTTGTTTTAGCGTCGATATACGCTGAGGCGCTGACAAGCGTGGGCGGTTAGCTCAGCGGTAGAGCACTACGTTGACATCGTAGTGGTCGTTGGTTCGATCCCAATACCGCCCACCATTTTCTCTCATTGTAATCAATTAGTTCGAGACGATATTGCGATTGGTCGAACATGAACGATCATTTTTTGTGGCGGTGTTGTGGCGGAAGACTTAGAACAAGCAATGAACAACGCGAGTAACCGCGAGAAAAAATCGACAAACTAGTATAGGAAATGTTCAGCCGTTTACGACCAAAGGGTCAGGCAGAATCCTGCGTTGTTTGACGCTCAAAGGAACCATCGGCCTAATGGTCAGTGCGTCAAGTTTTTCAAGAATGATGTTAGTTGCGCTGGCAGCTTCATGTAGATGCTCTGGATCAAATGTTTCGTACCAAGATGTAGCATCTTTCTTGCCATGACCGAGCCAAAGGCTCCGTTGCTCGCGATCAACGGCCACTTCTTTCAGGCCGCGAACACGTGTCGCCATAAAATGGCGTAAGGTGTATTGAGTGATACGTTTGATGCCGTTCGATTCAGCATTTGCGATTGCGATATTAAAGGGTTCCGAGTCGCCTTTTCTCGACCGTCTAAAAAGATCATCAATCTCAGATTTAGTACAACCATTCTTGATTAACATCCATTTGAAAGTGCGGCGCTTAAATTGTGCTTTGATATGAGTAGCCGCAGAACGCTCAACTTTTGTAACGCCGCTCTTTGATTTCTTCAGGTCATATGAAAGTGGTTTATCCTCTGCCCAGAATTCAAACCAACCTCTAAGATTTTCTGTCAACTTAATAACAGGACGACGCTTCTTATTTTGTTTCCTGTTGGGTGGGTTGAGA
>JANYHE010000084.1 GCA_025359215.1 Hyphomicrobiales bacterium | reverse complement strand
GCTTCGATCACGCCTGGATTATCGGCACGCAGATAGCCCAACATCACATTGGGGCCCTTCACGAAAAGCCTGCCACCATTTTCAATGCCGGGCACGGGTTCCAATCGATATTGGATTGCATCAAGCAAACGGCCTACTGATCCCGACCGATAATGCATGGGCGTGTTGACGGACAGCACGGGTGAACATTCGGTGGCACCATAGCCTTCTAAAATGCGCAGGCCAAATTTCTCCATCCAGATATCACGCGTCTCAGGCTTCACGCGTTCGGCTCCGGCCACCACAAGACGCATACTGAAGAAGTCGTAAGGATTAGCCGCCTTGGCATAACCGGTGAGGAATGTATCTGTGCCAAACAGAGCCGTGGCATTGGTGTCGTAACACAGTTCGGGGATAATTTTATAATGCAGGGGTGATGGATAAAGGAACGAATTAACACCACCCAGCAATGGCAAAAGCAATCCACCTGTCATGCCAAAAGAATGAAACACCGGCATGGCGTTAAAGATTTTGTCTTGCGGCGTGAAGGCAATGCGGGCCGCCACTTGCAGCCAATTGGCATTGAGATTGCGGTGTGACAGCACCACGCCCTTGGGCATACCTTCTGAGCCTGAAGTGAAGAGCGTTATGGCGCAGGCGTTCACATTGGTTTCAGCACCGGATGATTTCAAGGCCCAATCCGGCAAGCGATTGGCGATGACACCAAACAGTTTGTCAGTCAGAGTCAATGAATCGCGCACGTCTTCGAGGTAGATGATCTTACAAGATTGGGCCAGCAACTTCACATCGTCTTGCATTTCAGCGGCTTCGACAAATTTGCGCGATGTGATGATACTGCGCACTTCAGCAGCGGTGCAGGCTGCGGCCATGTTCAAAGCACCTGTTGAAAAATTCAGCATTGCGGGGGAGCGACCCGTGGCGAGAAGACCAAAAATGGCATAAACGCTGCTGATGGCATTCGGCATCAGCACGGCCACGTTTTTCTGGCCGGGTGTAAGGCTCGCCAACTTTCGGCCCAGCACAAAACTGCGGGTGATGATCTGGCCATAAGATGCGGGCTGGCGCTGAATATCTTCCAAAATTTTGCGGTCGCTGCCATGCACTGATCTGGCATCCAGCAAGGCTTGCCACAGGGTGCGATCAATTTTTGATGTGCGGAACATCATATCAGCCATCACATCATAAAGCTGTTCGGCTTGATGATGGCGCAATGTTGAACCTTTCATTTCGGGTGCATCATCAAATTTTACGGGTGGCAAAAATGTGATGGTGATTTTGGGAAACCATTGCAGGCGCAATTTTCCGCGCATCATGGAGAAGGGCGAAAATTGTGCACCATCAATGCGCACCGGAAGCACGCGGGCCCCTGCCAATTGCGCAATGGCGGCTGGCCCTTCATAAATTTTCATCAGGCCGCCCGTCACTGTGATACGACCTTCAGGGAAGATCACCACTTTTTGATTGTGCTTCAGGCGCTCGACCAATGTGCGCAAGGCCAGAGGATTTTGCGGATCAATCGGGCACATATCATAAAGCGAAAACGCAGGCTTCACCCACCAGGCTTTGGCCATGGTAGTGTTGATGGCAAAGGCAGCGCGTTGTGGCAGAAACACGGAGAGCAGCGGGCCATCAAGGTAAGACGAGTGGTTGGGCACAATCAAAGCTTTGCGGCCAGCAGCATGATAATTTTCCATGCCCTTCACTTCCACTTTGTAAAGCAGGCGGAACAACCAGCGGATGGCAGACGCAAAAACTGTCTGTGGTAATTTAATAATCAAATAGAGCGCCACAAAAGCATTGGTCAGGCCCAACAAGAGATAGATGCCGCGCACAGGCATGCCGATTTTGAGTAGCAGGCCTGAAAGCACCGTGGCAGCAATCATGAATATAGCGTTGGCAATGTTAGTGGCACCGATCATGCGGGCGCGGCGATAATAGGGTGTGCGGGCTTGGGCCATTGCGAATAAAGGCACAACGAACAAACCAGAGCAGAAAGCCACGGCACCCAAATCAAACAAAGCACGAAGACCAGCAAAACTGGTGAGCAATTCCTTTGGCGTTGTGGGAATGTTGTTTTGCGAGAGCTCGCCCACTTTGCCGCTGGCAAAATAAAGATCGAGAATGAAAAGGCTCATGAGCACTGCAGCCATGGGAACAAATTTGATTGTTACTTTACCATCAAGCAAACGGTTGCAATAAACTGAGCCCAGACCCGTAGCCACACTGAACACAGCCATGATCAGGGTGGCAGATTGTTCGGTGGCGTGCAGATCATTTTTGGTGAAGGGCAAAATTTGGGTGAGGAACACAACACCCAAAAACCAAAACCATGAAATGCCGAGGATGGCCAAAAACACATCACGCTTTTCTGCGGCCTGTTTCATTACAATCCAGGTTTCGGAAAATAGGTTGTAATTGATTTTAAGATCAGGTTGCGCTGAAGGCGCTGATGGCATGAACCACGCGGCGATATAAGCGATGATGGCGAGGCTGATCATGGCTGCGGACACAAAGTGTATGCCTGTTGGATTGAGGATCAAAGCACTTCCCGCAATGGTGCCGAGCAGCACTGAAATGAACGTGCCCATTTCAATCATGCCATTGCCACCCAGCAATTCATCCTTGTGCAAATATTGCGGCAAGATGGAATATTTTATGGGGCCGAAGAATGAAGATTGCACACCGGCCAAAAACACACAGAAAAGCTGCAAGCTCACGTTGTTTGAGAACAGAGAATAGCTGGCTAACGATACGATGCCAATTTCTGCGAGTTTGATGCGGCGAGCGATGACGGCTTTGTCATATTTATCTGCCAACTGACCTGCGAAAGCGGAAAACAAAAAAAATGGGATGATCAAAAGCCCTGCCGAAAGCGTGTTGGTGAATTCGGGGTTGGGCACCAGAGCGCGGCTCAAACCATAAATGAACAACATGGAAAGCGCGCTGCGATAGACATTATCGTTAAATGCACCAATGGCTTGAGCCACAAAAAGCGGCAAAAAGCGTTTGGTTTTTAACAATGCAAATTGGCTGTGGCCGCTCATCTGTTCGAATCCTTTTGCCAGTTATGTGGCAATTTGCGCGTTTTCTATGGCTATTGCCTTTGCGTCAAGCAAACAGAATTGACCGAATGATCAAGATTGTTTGGTGATGATTGGCACTGATGTGGGGTGCACCTGCTTTATCAAGACTCTGACGACGGCTTGCATCTTGGCTAAAGCCGATAAAATTGACGCCGTGCCGCAAGCCCGCTTCCACATCATTCAGATTATCACCAATGTAAACGATGCGCGATTTGGGTGTTTGGATTGTGGCTAAGGCGCGGCCTAATATCTCGTGCTTGTGGCCGCCGCCATCGGCACCAAATGCGTGTTCGGAAACAGCATGCCAAAGATTGGCCTTGCTGAGCCTGAGCTTTGCAGCTTCGCGAAAATTAGCCGTGGCAATGCCCAGTGTCGCAAGGCTTGAGAATTCACGAATGAGTTCGTCTGCGGCAGGAATGAGTGGCGAAGAGATAGCATCGCTTGCCAATTGGTTGCGCAACAGTTCCAGATATTCTGATTTTATGTTTTGCTTTTCATAATCAGCAAGACCGTGCCGCTGCACAAGTTCGGCAACTATTTCTTCGTCGTTACGAATGGAATAGGAGTTCCAATCGCGCGAAAGCTTTTCAGAATTGCAGCGACTTTCGAAGGGTTGAAAAAACAACTCTTCTTCGGCGCGGGTCAGTTCCAGCAACACGCCATCAACATCAAAGATAATGGCACAATCAGCCATGCACCATCCGCGGTGTCATTTCGATAAGGGTGGGGCCATCAGCTTTTAGGGCGGCTGTTATGGCAGCCCCTAAGGCTTTGAGATTTTCGGGCTTTTCGGCCTTGGCACCATAAGCTTTCGCCAGGATTTGAAAGTCTGGATTTTGCAACGTGACGGCATTGGGTTGAATGCCCTTCATCACCATATCATCACGAATCTGCCCCAAGGCTTCATTGTTCCACAGCAAAATCACGAGGGGCAATTTATGTTCGACGGCAGTTCCCAATTCGTTGATGGTATATTGAAAACCATAATCGCCGATCAGAGCCGCAACAGGTTTTTCACCCACTGCAAATTTAGCGCCGATAGCAGCGGGCAAGGCAAAGCCCAATGTGCCAAAGCCCACCGGATGGATCCACGTGCGCGGGTTGAAGGCGGGGAACACTTCATTGGCGGCATAGGCAATCTGCGTCATGTCAGACGCAATCACAGTGTCTTCTGGCAGGTGATCGCGGATAACTTTTAGAACTTGGGTGAGAGTTTTACGTAAATCTGAAACCTCAATTGCTGGTGCGGTCTGAGTGGCTGCATGGTTTTTTGTAAGGAGCGGCCCCAGCATATCCAGTGCTAACCTGGCATCGGCTTGGATTGCTATTTCGGCATGATGCGGGCGAGCCAGCGATTCAGGATCAAGGTCAATGCGGATCAGGTTTTTGCTGATGATAAAATCAGTATTCCAGAAATCAGTTTCTGATAATTCTGAGCCTACGCATAAAATGGCATCAGCGTGATGCAAGGCGGCCTGAACATCGGGCTGCGCAAGGCAATAGCCCCAACACAAAGGATGATCGGCTCGCACGGCCCCTTTGCCTGCCACTGTGAGCAAGATGGGGGCATTTAATTTTTCAGCAATAGCTGTGGCTTCGTTGCCTGCGGCCAGAGAACCACCACCTAATATGATCATCGGGTGTTTAGCATTTTGAAGTTTGGTTGCGGCGGCTTTGATTTGATCTGCACGCGGGGCGGGGCGCAGCGGCAAGGCGGTGGCCGTCCACCCTTCGCTGGCTGCTGCTGCATTAAACAAATCCAGCGGTACTTCTAAATAGGCGGGCCGTGGGCGAATGCTATTGAAGCGCGCAAACGAACTGGCAATGGCATTCTGAATATCTTTAGCTGTGTAAGCACGGGCAGCATAAGAGGTGACAGATTTTGCGGCTTGGTGCTGGCTGATCATCTCATGCAAGCGGCCTCGGCCTTGTGCGGATTCTGGCACATCAAGGGCAGATGATATAACTAGAATATTACTGCTATCCGACCATGCTTGGCCCATGGGCGTTAGAATGTTGAGAAGGCCCGGGCCTGTGATTGTAAAGCACAGGCCGGGTTTTCCTGAGGCTCTGGCATAACCATCAGCCATGAAGCCTGCGCCTTGTTCGTGTCGCGTGAGAATGTGGCGTATGCCCGAGCGCGGCAGGGCGCGATACATTTCAACATTATGAACACCGGGGATGCCGAAGATGGTTTTTACACCATAGGATTCAAGTAAGCCCACCATGGCTTCACCAACGGAAATTTCAGGGCGTTTTTGCATGTCAGGCTCTCAAGCGTTCAGGGTGAATATGTGTAACATCAAGGCCAGCGGCCAACACGTCATCAGGGATAGGCATTCGCAAGGCCAGTGCTGCTGCGGTGCGTGACAGAGCGGGTGCTGATTGGATGCCGTATCCGCCTTGGCCCACCAGCCAGAAGAACCCCTCCGTGGACGGATCAAATCCGATCACAGGTGAACCATCGGGGGCAAAAGTTCTGAGGCCACCCCATGAATGATCAAGACGGGTGACTTCAATTGTTGTGGCATTCATAAAACGTTCAACACCTTCAGCAATGGCCATATCATCAGCATAGGCATCATGGGGTTCAACAGGTGTGGCATCAGCCGATGAAACAATCATCTTGCCGCTTTGTGGTTTGGCATACCAGGTTTCTGCAACATCAACCGCGAAGGGCCATGACATAAAATCAGGGTAGCCTTGAATGGGGATAACACCAATGGAGCGACGTTTTGGAATAAGGCCTATTGGCTTTATGCCTGCTATTTTTGCAACCTCATCGCCCCACGCGCCAGCGGCATTGATAATGGTTTTAGTTTTGAAGTCACCTTGGGGTGTGCTGAGGCACCAGTTTTGCGCTTCACGCCAGATTTTTTGTGCTGGTGCATTTAGAAATAATTTTCCACCATGAGCTCTGAAGAGCTTGAGGTAGCCACGATGAATGAGATCGACATCGAGATCGCCTGTTGAACTATCAAGGAAGCCACGGCGGGCATAGTTGGGCCTAAGGATTGGCAAGAGCTTGAGCATTTCACTGGGGCCAAGCTCGATCAGGTTGGTGGTGCTTGAAAGATAGGCCTTGCCTTGCTCTTCCTGCTGCATGGGCTCCAGAACCAGTGAGCCGCGCGTGCTGAAGAGTGCTGCTTCGGCAAATCCTTCAGGAGGACTTTTAAAAAAATTCTCACTGGCACGGGTGAAAGCCAGCATTGGCTTTGGCCCGTAGTTTGGTTCATAGCTAGCGGCAGAACGACCCGTTGTGTGATAAGCGGCGCGATCTTCCATTTCGAAGATTGCAACATTTGCGCTGCTGGCCAAATGTGCGGCCACCGACGCGCCGGCAATGCCAGCGCCAATGACGATAAAATCAAATTCCGTTTGCATGAGAAAATCTTACTCTATCTGGACCCTTGGCAGCACTGTTATCTTCACTATGGTATCACCGAAAACAAGGAACTGTGCCATGTCTGATTTTAATCAACCCACATCTGGTCTTATCACGCCGCGCTTTGGTGGATTAGCCACCTTTTTCCGTTTGCCGCATGTGCCTTTGGACGAAGCCAAGAACGTTGATATTGGCGTTGTGGGCATACCTTGGGATGGTGGCACCACAAATCGCCCCGGTCCTCGCCATGGCCCACGGCAAATGCGCGATCAATCGGCCATGGTGCGGCGCATGCATCAAACCTCGCAGGTGGTGCCTTATGATTTGGCCAATGTTGCTGATTTGGGTGATTGTCCGGTGAACCCTGCCAATGTCGATGATGCTTTGGCGCGGGTGGAGAAATATTTCAAAGCGCTGGTGGCCAAAGGCATTCGCCCCCTATCAGCCGGCGGTGATCACCTCTGTTCTTTGCCTGTGCTTCGCGCCGTGGGGGCCAAGAAGCCTGCCGCAATGATCCACTTTGATGCGCACACGGATTTATACGACAGCTACTTCGGCGGCTTTAAATATACCCATGGAACACCGTTCAAACGCGCCATTGAAGAAGGAGTGCTTGACCCCAAGCGCACCATTCAAATTGGTCTTCGGGGTTCAATGTATGATAATGATGATTTTGAATATGGCGAGAAAATGGGCATTCGCATGGTGCGCATTGAAGAAGCCATGGAGAAGGGCCCCAAAGCGATTATGGCAGAGGCCCGCGCCATCGTGGGTGACTCTGATGTTTATGTGAGTTTTGATATTGATATGCTCGACCCGGTATATGCGCCCGGCACTGGCACACCGGAAATAGGTGGCTTCACCACTTTTCAGGCCCAGCAAATGCTGCGGGAATTGCGCGGCCTTAATATTGTGGGGGCCGACGTTGTTGAAGTGTCGCCCCCGTTTGACCCCTCAGGCATGACTGCTTATGCAGGCACCGTGATGATGTTTGAAATCATGTGCTCCATGGCGGAAGCTGTCGCTAAACATCGGTAAGGCATTTTGAAGACAAAATGCTTAAATGGCGGAAGCTGTCGCGCGGACCCGTAAATAGTCAGGGGCGGTGGTGGCCCGCAGCAATCGCCTGTTGTTCGGCCACGCGCTTTCTGGGCACGCCTGCGAGATCAGCAATTTTGTAGACCAGAGCATCTTCCTTGGCGTGAAGCTCTTGGTCACACAAAGCAATGTCCCATAACATGCCCACCAAATTCGTGCGGTCTTCAATGCTCAAAAGTTCTGGCAAATAGCGAGCGGCGTGCTGCAACTGCTCCACTTCAAAGCCAAGTTTGGCGAATGACCGCGCGATTTTCAGTTGCTCACCTGAAAGTTGATATTTGGTTTTGAGAAATGATTCAAAGTGCTCCAATTCAACGGCGCGCACTTTGCCATCTGCAGGCACAACACTGCCCAGAATGGCGGCCAATAAATATTTGCGTTGTGGCGGCGATAATTTAGCAAAGCCATTTGGCATTGCCATTTTTTCGATGATTTGACTAATAATTGCCTTGGCCTCTGTCACAGAGGCCTCGGGTATATTTGCTACTTTTACCATTTTATTTCCCCAGTCTAGTCGCGAGACCCAATCCTATTTTTTGAATTGTGGATGGTTTTTAGCCCA
This sequence comes from Hyphomicrobiales bacterium, assembly GCA_025359215.1. Lineage (GTDB taxonomy): Bacteria > Pseudomonadota > Alphaproteobacteria > Rhizobiales > Aestuariivirgaceae > Aestuariivirga. The sequence continues at coordinate 4,849 of JANYHE010000084.1, read as the reverse complement.
CTCAAAAAAATAATACATGGCTCACGAATATCGTTAGATGTTTAAACTATGAACAGTTTATTAATATCCCAGTTGCGGCATAATTTTGTTACGAACGGATGGAAAAGTAATTTTGTTTGCTTGGCGCTAGGAGCGGTTTCGGGCCTTGCCTTGCCATATTTCAATGCGTGGTGGCTTCTTGGCGCGACTTTACCGCTTTTTATGATGCTGCTTGAAAATGGCAGAAATTGGTTTTTCAAAGGCTGGCTGTTTGGATTTGGCTATTTTTTGGTTGCCTTGCATTGGATTGGGTTTGCGTTTTTTGTCGACGCTAAAGCTGATCTTTGGATGATGCCTTTTGCCGTGGGCGGCCTTGCTGCCGCAGCGGCAGTTTATTGGGGTCTGGCTGCCTACGCTGCAAAAAAAATGGTCGAACGCGGATTTTTACTTTGGCTTGCTCTTCCCGCATGTCTTAGCGCGGCTGAATATTTGCGCGGTATTTTATTCACAGGTTTTCCATGGGCGGTGCCGGGATTGGCAGTTGATGGCATGGGGTCAGTTTCACAACTCGCATCACTGGTTGGTATGAATGGTTTGACGTTGTTGATTTTATTGTGGGCAGCCATGCCACTCGCATTTGCGCAAGGTTATAAAAAGACAGCGTTTATAACTCTGTTATTGCTGCCGCTGTCTTGGGCATGGGGTGAGTGGCGACTTTCGGAAAATCCAACGCAATTTGTTGAAGGCGTAGGTTTGCGCTTGGTGCAGCCCAATATTTCGCAAAGCGATAAATGGCGAGGCGACAATGCGCGTGCAATTTTTGATCAGCTATTGGATTTATCGACACGGCCTTCGCAAGCGCCATTTAAAATTACGCACGTGATTTGGCCGGAATCGGCAGTGCCGTTTTTGATTGATGAGAGCCCCGAGGGAAAAGCTGAACTTGGTCAGGCGCTGAATGGCGATAAGATGCTTCTCACTGGCGCAGTGCGCCGTTCGAGCATGGGGCCTGTGAATGGTGTTGAGCCTTCTTATTACACCAGTGTTTTGGTTTTTGATGGTCAAGCCCATTTGGTGGCGCACTATGATAAATCGCATTTGGTGCCGGGCGGCGAATATTTGCCATTGGCATGGTTGCTAGAACCCTTGGGTTTTCGCAAAGTGGTGAATTTGCCGGATAGTTTCAGTGCGGGGCTTGGCCCGCAATCGATTGCCATCGCAGGTGCAGGATTGGCCAGTTTGCAAATTTGCTACGAATCAATTTTTCCAAACGGCACTATTGATCATCACAATCGGCCAGATTGGATTGTGAATGTGACGAATGATGGTTGGTTTGGGAACTCCACTGGTCCATATCAACATTTGGCGCAATTGCGTTTGCGTGCCGTGGAGCAGGGCTTGCCCGTGGCTCGGGCTGCCAATACAGGAATTTCAGCCGTGATTGATCCTCTTGGCCGCTACATAGAAAGGACCGAACTTGGCAAACCTGATGCACGCGATTCGCGTCTTCCTTTAAAAATACAACCTACGGTCTACTCTTTCTTAGGTGATTTTGCTTTGGGTTTGGGCTTGGTTTTGGTAATGTTATGGGGCACGTTTTCTCGTCGCCGTGTGTAAATCTTTCAGGTAAATTAAAACTCGACGGCTTATACGATTTTTAAGGTGAAACGGTTTTAAATAAACACGCTCGACATTCGACTGCAACGTGGAGTATATGTCGATAGAGATTCTAAATTAATACTATCGGGCTGGGGGCAACGGTCTGAGGAACACATGACGCGGCGCGATCCCAATTATATTGATGTCCATGTCGGCTCGCGCATTCGTATGCGCAGGCAGCTGATCAACATGAGCCAAGAACGCCTCGGCGAATTGCTTGGCATTACATTTCAGCAAGTGCAGAAATATGAAAAAGGCACCAATCGTATCAGCGCCAGCCGCTTGTTTTATGCGGCCAAGACCTTGGGTGTGCCAGTTCAGTTTTTCTTCGATGGTTTACCCGGCGTAGACGCTGAAGGCGGACTGGGTGAATCTGCGGGCGATGAGTTTGTCGCTTCGATGATGACACCCGAAGGCATTCAATTGGCCAAGGCCTTTAAAGATGCCGACACGCAGACCAAGCGCAAGTTGATTGCAGGCTTGGCCCGCATGATTGTGGATATGAAGACCTAAACTTTCGAAATTGAGCGGCCATAATTTTTAGCGTCGAACTAGGCGCAGGATAGTCTTGACCTGTGGTTGATTGGATGGCATGAGGCTAAATTGAGCGTATAAAGATTTCTTTATATAGATATTTCAATTCAAGCGGGGAATCCCACGGGACTTAAAAATATGGCACGTCGTTCTTTTGTTTTTACCAGTGAATCGGTTTCGGAGGGGCATCCTGATAAGGTTTGCGACCGGATTTCAGATGAAGTTGTAGATTTGTTTTTCCGCGAAGCAATTGCTGAAAAGATGGATCCAGCGCGGGTACGTTTGGGTTGCGAAACTTTTGCTACGACCAACCGTGTGGTGATCGGCGGCGAAGTGCGCGGGCCACAATCTGTGACCACTGAGATGATTGTTGATGTAGCGCGTAAAGCCATTAAAGATATTGGCTATGAGCAATCAGGCTTCCATTGGGATACAGCCAAGATTGAAGTGTTGTTACACAATCAATCAGCAGATATCGCAGTAGGTGTGGATGACACCGCCAGCAAAGATGTAGGCGCTGGCGATCAAGGCATTATGTTTGGTTATGCTTGCGATGAAACACCCGATCTTATGCCAGCACCGCTTTATTATGCGCAGCGCATTTTGCAGAACTTGGCCGAAGCGCGCCATGCTGGCGATAAGCGTTTGGGGCCAGACTCCAAGAGCCAAATTTCCGTTCAATATAAAAATGGCAAGCCTGTTGCGGTTACTCAAGTGGTTGTATCCCACCAGCATCTTGATGAAAGCCTGACCTCGGCTGACATGCGCAAGATCATTGAGCCTCATGTTAAGAAGGCTCTGCCAAAGGGCTGGATTACCAAGGATACCGCTTGGCACATTAACCCCACTGGTAAGTTCTTTATTGGTGGCCCTGATGGTGACGCCGGCCTTACGGGCCGCAAGATCATTGTGGATACTTACGGCGGTGCTGCCCCTCATGGTGGTGGCGCATTCTCTGGCAAAGATCCAACCAAGGTTGATCGTTCAGCGGCTTATGCTGCACGTTATCTCGCAAAGAACGTGGTTGCTGCTAAGATGGCCAAGAAATGCACTATTCAGCTTTCATACGCGATTGGCGTTTCTGAGCCGCTCTCCGTTTATGTTGATACACATGGTACAGGCAAAGTTGCTGAAGCCAAAATTGAGAAGGCCTTGCGCAAGGTTATGGATTTGCGACCAAACGGCATTCGCAATCATTTGCAACTCAATCGCCCGATCTATGCTCGCACTGCGGCTTACGGCCATTTCGGACGCAAGCCTGAAAAAGATGGTGGCTTCTCTTGGGAGAAGACCGACCTCGTTGCTGCTCTCAAAAAAGCTGTGAAGTGACTATAACACCACCGAAGTTTCAATTTTACGGACGGCGCAAGGGGAAACCTTTGCGCCGTACGCATGTTGGCTTGATGGATGGCTTGTTGCCGAAAGTGGCCGTGGATTTAGCCTTGCCGCTTGACGGTGCGCATGATCGGCGATGGTTGGAAATTGGCTTTGGTGGCGGCGAACATTTGGCGCATCAAGCAGCACTTAATCCGGACGTCACGATTTTAGGGGCTGAGCCTTATCTGAATGGCGTGGCCAAATTGCTAGCTGAGATTGAAGCGCGTGATTTGAAAAATGTTCGTGTTCATTATGGTGATGCGCGGCTGCTTCTTGAGGCCTTGCCGGAACAGTGCTTTGAGCGCGTCTATCTTTTGTATCCCGATCCTTGGCCAAAGGCGCGGCAGAATAAGCGGCGCTTTGTAAACCCAGAAAATCTTGCACAAATCCACCGCGTCTTAAATCCGTCTGGCCAATTTTGGTTTGCCAGTGACATTGAAGACTATGTGCTTTGGACACGCGAACATGTTGCAGCCCATGCCGGGTTCATTGAAGAAGGTGACCCATCGCAGCCCTTCGAAAACTGGACGCGCACCCGCTATGAAGCCAAAGCTGTGCGCGAAGGCCGGGGCCAAAATTATCTGCGCTTTCGCAAAGCCTGACGCACGGAACGTTTGAAAACTTCGAATGTTTTCTTGCCTATCCCGACGGAATCAATCAAGTCTGACTGATGTTGATGAGTCTGGGACAGCGTCAGGTTGCGGCCATCCCCTTTCGCAAGAAAGCTGGGCGCTGCGAAGTCATGCTGATCACATCGCGCGAGACCAAGCGCTGGGTCATCCCCAAGGGCTGGCCCATGGAAGGCCGCACAGACTATAACGCCGCCAAGCGCGAAGCCTTTGAGGAGGCCGGTATTGAAGGCCGCATCGGCAAAAAGGTGATCGGCCGCTATGGCTATGTGAAGCGCCTTAAAGATGGCGTTGAGACTCAATGCCATGTGGATGTCTATTTGCTTAAAGTTGATAACCTGAAGCGCAACTGGCCCGAAAAATCTGAGCGCACCAGAGCCTGGTTTTCAGTAGCGGAAGCCGCCTACCAAGTGCGCGACCCTGATCTGGAAATGGTGATTTTGGCACTGGCTTGATAACGTTGGCCTGAAAGCCCTGCCCATGCTGCTGACATTAATGTGTCAGCAGGCGTGTTAGTTTTATGTGTAGTATAAAAAAAGAATAGGGCGCGCTGTTGCAATGATCAATTTTAAATCCCAGCATCGACAAGGCATTGTGCTTGTCATTGCGTCTGCGCTGGTGTTCAGCACTGCGGGGCTTTTTACCAAGGGTGTTTCAGCTGGAGCATGGGA
>JANYHE010000063.1 GCA_025359215.1 Hyphomicrobiales bacterium | reverse complement strand
AGTAAATCACTGCCTCCACCGCCGTAAATAAGATCATCATCCGCACCGCCATAAGCAGTGTCTGAAATACTTGCACTGCCATAGATCCCGTCACTGCCATCGCCACCATAAATTGTCGCAGCAAGGGTGCCATCACCGTTGTAAATGTAGTCTGCCCCGGAACCACCCTCGGCATAGAGTGCACCTGTACCGCCAAAAATTTTATCGGCCCCCTCACCGCCATAGAGTTTGTCATCGCCCGTTCCGCCATAAAGGTCATCTTTGCCTTGGCCACCCTCAATGGTGTCATTGCCGCTCCCGCCATAAAGGCCCATTGTATAATAAGAAATGTTGAGGGGCACGAGCACTATGCCGCCATCATCATCATTGCCTCCATAAAGAAAATCATCCCCACCAAAACCTAACAAAAGGTCTTGGCCAGCACCACCTTCCAAAATATTTGAACCGCTATTGACGCCGGTTTCAGTATCGAATGTATAGGGGGTGGCGCTCGAACCGCTGCCTGTATATGAGCTGTAAGATTGACCCATAATGACGTCAATGCCATCGCCGCCATAGAGCGTGTCAGTCTGACCACTATCGCCGTACATGTAGTCCGAACCGCCGCCGCCATAATAGCTGTCTGCGCCACCATACTTTGTTTCGTCTATGTCCGTGCCGTAAAAATTTGCCATGGTGGCGCTCCCTCAAAAACCAAAATTCAACCAGTCGCCCCCGATACTTGCGACAAAGGTTAACGAAATATTAACGGTATTGGCAACATGAAAGAGCAGAGGCAGTTAATAGGGAATGTGAGGTTCTTTACTTACAACAAACCCAATGCCCCAAGCTCACGGCGCATGGCGTCGCTCATGTCTTCCACTTTAGCACCTTTAGCCATGTCCGGTGGCGCATCTTCTGCTGTTAGATATCGCCAGCCCTGAAAGGGTCTACGCGGTGTGGGGCGCACAAGAATGATCTTTGGTTTGAACACAATGCGGCAGCGATTAATTCCATCAGCCCCTGTCACCTGCTCCAAGTCTTCAATCGGCTGTCGGCACAAGATCATGCTGCGGATCACCCAATAGAGCGAACCATTGGGCAATATCTCATCTTTGCGTTTTGGGAACATGCGCGTCACATGGTCCAGCGCCTCGCCATGGCCTTGCGCAATCTTGACCCAAGACTTCATCTCCTCGATTTCAGAAACGCCAACACAAAGTTTGATTAGATTTAAAGCCATGGCATAAAGGGGTTCCGGTCATCGTGATATCGCGTTGCACCATAGGGAAAGCTTCGCCAACAGTGAACCATCGTTGTAGAGTTTTCCCAAGTTTTGAAAGGAATTAAAAATGACCAATGTTGCCAAAGTAATAGAACTCACGGCAGGTTCAACCAAAAGCATTGAAGATGCCGTTGAAAACGGCATTCGCCGCGCCGATGACACGCTCGATAATATCGAGAGTGCTTGGGTGCAAGATATCAAGTGCGTAGTAAAAAATGGTAAGGTTGCCGAATGGCGTGTGAATATGAAGGTCACATTCTTGTTGAAATAGACTTCACAGTTTTTTGAAGTGAGCCGATCGATCGTGATTGGAAAATTTAAATCACTCCCAGCATAAGTCATAAGTTTAGAGCGTGAACACGCTGGGAGATTGATCTGACATATGACCAAAACACACAACGACGAACCGGCGAGCCTTTGGCCGAAGCGCTGGCGCAAAACTATGCGAATTTAAAACGTTATGTGGGCGATGTCAGTTTCTTGTCGCTGGCCCGCGCCTTTGCAACAGCGCAGCCAACCGAATTATCGATCAGTCGCTTGAAATTCAAAATGCTGCCTCAATTTCTTTTAACCTATAAACCCTTTCTGCGCGCGCCAGAAATTCAAGAACTGGCCGCACTGGAATTGGCTTTGCACAGTGCATTTGAAGCTCCTGACCTCAACACTGTAACTCTTCGCGATTTGGAAAAGCTCGAACCGACCTCACCATTGAGCCTCCATCCATCTACCCAGTTTTTGGATTTCTTTCAGAACACCACCAGTTTGTGGTCTGCCATCATCTGTGGCCAGCAACCGCCCAAACCACATAAACTTGATCATGCACAGCAACTCATAGTCTGGCGCCAAGGAACGGGTGCAAGGTTTCGCATTCTGGGCGATGAGGAAGCGCTAGCCCTCAAAACTGGAGCAACAAACTTGGCAAAGATCTATTTGCGAAGTTGGGTAGAGGCGGAGTTGCTCTTGCGTGTTGATCGCACTGAAGTGAGCGCTGAAAAATAATCGATATCAATTTTTTTAAATTGGATAGTTTCTGTGGGCTGCGTTCCAATATTATGACGCACCATCAGTTCCGATAAGCGGCGCCCGTCAATCAGTACAACTTTTTTCGAAATTGATTCAACCAACGAAAGCGTGGCTGTTGAAAAATGCGCCGTTGACACAAAGATGCCCTTATGAGCCCGCTTGGATTCAAGACTACCAATAAAATCGCGCACCGCAGAAACGGGCACCGCCGTGCTTGGTCGCAAGCGCTTGGCTTGCAAATAAATCATATCCAATCCAAGTTCATCAAGAGCAATAACGCCGTCAATGCCACCATCGCCACTTCGGCCTATGCGCTGTGCGAAATCGCGACGCCGTCCGCCATAACCCATGGCCAGCAAAACATCGATAATGAAGCTCTCAAAAAAACTATAGCTCTGCGCATAAACATAGCCCAAAAGTTGCTCACTCAAATCATTCAACATTTGGCGGTGCGCCGCCATAATGATGGATGCTGGTTTTGTATCAGGTGCGGAAAATTCTTCTGCCTTTGGGGTGTGGCGATCGCTTTCGATGTGCGATTCATTCTGCCTGTGCCACGGTTCCATCAATGCTAAATATTCGTCGTCCATTAAAAATCCCTAGTTTGGCTCACACTATACCAAAGGCATTAAATCCGGGTGTTTCCACCCGGATTGATTTTAACGAAACCGTCAATAGTGGCTTAGGAAGCAGCCTTGCTGATAAAGCAGGAAACACCCTTGGCTTTCAACTTACCGCAGGCCGTCTGTGCTGCATTTTGATCATCAAATCCAGCCAGTCGCACACGGTAAAATGTACCCTTGTTTCCTAGATCCGCCTTCACAACGATGGGCGATTGCCCATTCAGCACCTTGAATTTTTTCTGCATGTTTTTCCATGTTGTCCATGCTGAACTTTCAGTATCAGCTGATGCAACTTGAACAGACCACCCCATCGCCGGTGCAGGCGTGGTGCTGGCCACCACTTCAGGGTCAGAATTTTCCACCTTTGCCACAACAACAGGCTTAGCAACCACAGCTTTGGATTTTTTCATAGCAGGTGGAATTTCAGGCACAGCCTCAACCGCCACCACTTTGTCTTCGGCAACAGGTGTAATTTCAGCGACGGCAATGCGATCAACAATCTGCTTTGGCGATTTTGCAATCACGGGGCCTGTAGCAGCTGCAACAATGGCAGGAGCCGCATCCGCAACTACCAGTTCTGATGGTGGTTCAACGCCTTTTGGCAACTCTGGTTTGTGAACCAATGTGTTGCCGCCCACGGCAGAAATTGCACCAGTTAGAATATTGTCTGTTCCGGCGTCTGCGGTTTGTGTTGTGGTTTGATCATCACCAAGTGAAGCCAATTGCTTCACAGCGGGCGTATAGTTAGGATTGGCTGCAACCGCGGCTTCCAACATGTGTTTGCGATCAGCAGGACGGTGCAACAGATCATAAGTTTGAGCTTCACTAAAATAAACTCGCGCAGGATCGGGATGATGATATTTGAGGGCGCGCTCAAAATCGGTGAGTGCAAACAAATATTGGCCACTGTCACGCAGAGTGTTACCACGACTTAAAAAAGCATGTGAAAAGCTGGGGTTCAATAACAGGGCATTGGTAAAATCTTCAATCGCAAGTGTCTTTTCGTTCAACTTTTGCTGCGATAAACCACGGTTATAAAGCGCTGTGGCACGAAGTTCACCAGACATGGCATCCAGCGCCAAAGCTGCTGAATAGTCATTAATGGCAAGGTCATGCTTTTGAATCTGCTGATAGGCCAGAGCCCTATTGAGGAACGAGTTGGCCAAAAGTTCTGGCGGCAACTCTCGCGATTCAATGGCTTGGCTGTAGAGTGAGATGGCACTGCTATTGTCGCCACTGGCAAGAGCCGAATAGGCCTGCGTGGTGAGCGGGTTCACAGAATTTGAGGTGGCGTATACAGAGCCGGAATTTGCGCCCAACGCGGCAAGAAACACAGAACTGACAAACGCAAGGGTTACACAACGAACTTTCATGAAGTTGATCATGAACTGTTAGGGTTAAAACTCCGTTGCCAAAAACGGGTATTTATACCTAACAAAATCTTAACAGAAATTGCCTCAGCTTTCGCGCATTGAATGCTTCCATTGGTCAACCAGTGGCTTTACCAAATAGCTGAATGGCGAGCGTGATTCCGTTTGGATAAATGCTTCCGCACCCATGCCTGGCTTTAATTTATTGTCGCCAAGCTTTTTCAATTCCTCAGCAGAAATGGTGAGCCTGATTGCATAAAAGGGTTGCGTCTGCGCATCGGGACGCGTGGTGTCAGCTGCAACTGAAGTAACCTCAGCCGCAATCTCAGGTGTGACTCGGGCACTAAAAGCTGTGAAGCGGATACGCGCCGGCTGGCCCATATGGACATGATCAATGTCATTGGGCGACACTTGCGCTTGCAAAACCAGATCATCACCTTGCGGCAAGATCATCATGATGGTTTCATTTGGCGCGATTACACCGCCTTCGGTGTGAACCGAGAGCTGGTAAATCGTTCCGGTGATTGGCGCCTTTATCGACATCCGTGAAAGGCGAGCGGCGGCGGAAATCCGTCTCTCACTCAATTCCGCGATTTTAGTATCGATGTCGCGCAAATCGACTAAGGCGCGATTGCGCATTTCTTCGTCCACTTGAATAATCTGTAGGTTCACTTCGCCAATTTTTGCTTCTGCACCCGCTTTGGCAGCACTCTGTTGCCCCTGCTCACCATCAATGCGTGCAGACTCCCGGTCCATCGACATCACACGGCTCGCAGGCACTAATCCCTTTTGCTGCAAGTCGCGTAAGTTTTTGACCTCTTGTGAAATCAACTCAAGCTGCTTTTTTCCAGAAGCAAGTTGGGCCGAAATACCGCCAATCTGATCACTGAGTTGACCTAGCTGTTCTTTGAGCTGACTTTTCTTGCTCTCTGCAGTCTGCAGCGTCGATTCCAGCAGACGATTTTGACCTTTAACAATTTCAGCCAAAGCTGGATCGCCAGACCGATCTGCCAAGGCCACGGGAAGCGTTAATTCGTTTAGATTATCGCGTTGCGCTTCCAGTCGCGCTTTGCGCACCAAGAATTCAGTGAGTTGTCCGTCAATAATGCCAAGCTCAGCCTTAGTTTCAGTAGGGTCTAGCAAGATCATGTCCTGCCCCGCCTGCACAACATCGCCATCTTTTACTAAAATGCGGGAAACGTTGCCGCCTTCTCGGTGTTGCACTTTTTTGGAATAGCTCTCGGAAACAATCGTCGCAGGGGCAATTACCGCTCCATTGATATCAGCAAATTCCGTCCAAGCGCCAAATATTCCCAGCATAATGGCAATGCTCACATAGCCATAAAGTTGAACGGATCGCAGTGATTTTTCGGTGTTGATCGGTTTCATCACAATTAATTCCGGTTTTGTGGTACAACATGCAGCGGTGACGCCAATGATTTTTGGGCTTGCTGCGGGTGGGGACGATTGCCCACTTTTTGCATAATTTCTTCGCGCGTTCCGTAAGCAGCTATTTGACCATTCGTCAGCACCAAAAGATCATCCATTGCATTAAGCGCGCTGGGTCGGTGCGCAACCACCACGACAGAGGCATTGCGCTTCAAACAGGCCCTTATGGCCCGGTCCAATGCTATTTCTCCATCGGCATCAAGATTTGAATTGGGCTCATCCATCACAAACAACACAGGATCACCAAACAGTGCCCTCGCCAAGGCAACACGCTGCTTTTGGCCGGCAGAAAGACGGCTGCCACTTTCAGCCAAGGGCGTGTCATAACCTTGTGGAAGACGCATAATGAAATCATGAATATTGGCCAATCGGGCGGCTTCCACGATTTTAGCAGGATCGGGATTTTCAATAAATCGAGAAATATTTTGCGCAACAGTGCCATCGAAAATTTGAATGTCTTGCGGCAGATAACCAATGAGTCTCCCGCGCTCATCATCATTGCGCTGATCCGCTGTTGCCCCATCAAGCCGAACGGAGCCGCGCAATGGCTGCATTAAACCCACCAGCAACCTTGCTAAAGTTGATTTGCCCGCACCCGTTGGCCCGATAATGCCCAAACCTTTGCCGGGCTTCACCCGAAATGTGATACCTTGCAAAATCGGCTTGTCAGATCCCGGCAGCATGGCCACCAAATTCTCGACTTCCAACAAGCCCACAGCAGGCGGAAGTTTCATGCGCTCTTGCTCAACCGGAACCAAATCGAGAACTTTGCTCAAACGTTCCATCGCTTTTCGCGCGCCTAGAAATTGCTGCCAATTGCCCACAGCTTGTTCCACCGGCGATAACGCCCGGCCCATAATGATGGATGATGCCACGATGGAACCACCTGAAATTTCATGTTTCACAGCAAGATAAGCACCCGCGGCCAACATGCCAGATTGAACAATCATTCGGAATACGCGCGACAACGAACTGTAAGTCGCGCCAGCATCATTAGCACGGGTTTGGTGGTCTAACGCTTCATTTTGATTTTCCAACCAGCGTTTGCGCATGGCGCCTTTCATGCCCAATGAATAAAGCGCCTCAGCATTGCGGCGGGCTTCTTCTGTGAGCAAAGTCGATTTAACCATTGATGTGTTTGCTTGGGCCATAGGCCCCCGTGTTGCAGCTTCTGTGAGCAAGGCCAATCCAGCGATAATAAGCGCCGAAACAACCGCAACAACACCCAAAACCCAGTGCAATAGAAAAACCACAACAATATAAATTGGAACCCAAGGCATATCGAGATAGGCCAAAGGTCCCTGCCCACCCAAAAATTGGCGAATGCTGTTCATATCAGCAACAGGCTGGCCACCCACGTTGCCCATCTTCTTCAAAGCCGTGAAGGAAACCGCGTCAAACACTCGGCTGCGCAGCGACTCTTCAAACCTGCGCCCAATGCGCACCAGCAGCCGTGTCCGCACATATTCCAGAAAGCCGTAATAAAGATAAAGAATGAGCACAATGCCCGACAACGCAACCAAGGTGGGAATGCTGCTTGAGGGAATAACACGGTCATAAACCTGAAGCATAAACAGTGAACCGGTGAGCATAAGCACGTTAACGAGACAACTGAAAACCCAGGTTGAAATGATCACACCACGGCTTGCCTTCAGAACATTTAAGACCTCACCACCGGACGAATTTTGTGTTTTCGGCTGCATAAACGTTCCCTGAACTCTTTGCGATAAAAACCTAATTGTGGTCGATTGGCAGTATAGACCACGTTAACAATAGCCTAATTAAACAGATTTAATTCTGAATATGACGTGAACAAAAGCAACAGTGACGAAATTCTATTGACGAAACGGGCCTTCACCTGCCACATATCAACCGTTCGGTGCCCCAATGCAATCGCAAACGGGCCTAAGAGGGAATACGGTGAGGATGACCCAAATGGGGCCAAAACCGTGACTGCCCCCGCAACTGTGAGCGGTGAGGTTTTAAAGTGAATGCCACTGAGCAATCGGGAAGGCGCTTTAAGACCATCGACCCGCAAGTCAGGAGACCTGCCGAGCAAAATGGGCGTATCCGTCCAACAACTCGGTCTCACGGAGGGTGACATGACCACGAAAACTTTAGCAACTCAGGTTGCAATTTCTCAGCGCGCCATTGCAGGATTAGTATGCCTTTTTATTGGGGCATCGGCGATATTTATGGTTGGCCTGTCAAACATCAGTGTGGCCCACAATGCCGCCCATGACACGCGCCACGCCATCGGGTTTCCCTGCCACTAAAGTTTAAGCAGGCCCTCATCCGGCTTTTGGCCACCTTCTCCCACACCTAGAAGCGCCGGAGAAGATTCGGTTATTGATCCTTCTCCCATTTGTTCTGACAAAGCGAAGAAGTTGCCCGAAGGGCGGATGAAAGCGCTTTTTGGAGGTCCCAATGCTCGGGAAAATTATTTTATCAACACTTTTTGCTGGACTGTTGGCAGGTCTCATTCTCGCAGGCATTCAGTATGTGCGGCTGACACCCCTTATTCAGGCTGCAGAGGTCTACGAAACACCAGAAACCGAAGCCATCGCGGAGGCCAACAAGCCCTGCGTTGAAACCATGCCCGGGATGAAAATGTGCAGCGACGACGGCAGGCCGAGCTGGAAACCCGAGGAAGGTTGGCAGCGAACAATCTCCACAACAACAGCCTCGCTGCTGGCTGGTGCAGGTTTTGCTATCATGATGGTGGGCGTTTCAATGCTTTTGAATATCCCCATTACAATGCAAAACAGCTTTGTGTGGGGAGTTTGTGGGTTCATTGCTGTTGCACTGGCTCCATCAGTGGGGCTGCCGCCGGAGCTTCCCGGCATGGCCGCCGCTGATCTATACACACGCCAGATTTGGTGGGTGGCCACAATCGCTGCAACAAGCGCAGCACTTTACATGTGGCTCTTTGCCAAAAACTATTGGTGGCAATTTGCAGCCGCAATTATCGCAATTGCCCCGCAATTATTTGCACCAATCAACACTGCAAAATCCGAAAGCAATTTGCCAGCCAGCCTTGCTGCCGAATTTGCATCGTCCAGCTTGGCCGCGAACCTCATCATGTGGTTGGCCATAAGCTTCTTTGTGGCAGTGGCACTTGAAAAATATCAAAAGGATATCGCCGCACTATGACCGCAAAAATTCCAGCAACAGTGATTACCGGATTCCTCGGTGCAGGCAAAACCACGCTGATCCGCAATCTTTTACAAAATGCTGGCGGACGCCGCATTGCTTTAATCATCAATGAATTCGGCGATGTGGGTGTAGATGCTGAAATTCTTAGAGGTTGTGGTCAAGAAGCTTGCAAGGAAGATGATATTGTTGAGCTGGCCAATGGTTGCATCTGCTGCACTGTGGCCGATGATTTCGTGCCAACGATGAACAAGCTATTGAATCGCACCGAACCGCTCGATCACATCATCATCGAAACTTCAGGCCTCGCATTGCCCCAGCCTTTGGTGCGGGCCTTCAACTGGCCGGAAATAAAATCCCGCGTTACGGTTGATGGTGTAGTCACCGTCGTCGATGCCAAAGCCATTTCCGAAGGCCGCTTTGCTGATGATGAAGAAGCCATCGCCGCACAGCGGGCCGCTGACCCTAATGTTGACCACGAAAACCCCATTCAAGAATTGTTTGAAGATCAATTAAACTGCGCTGATATGGTGATCCTGAACAAAACTGATTTGTTGAGCGCATCCGAATTGGCCGATGTTACCTCTCAATTGAAAACCCAATTGCGGGGCGGCAGCCGCATGGTGCCAACCCAGCAAGGTGTGATTGATGCCGCAATTCTGCTCGGCTCCAAAGCCAGCGCCGAAGATGATCTTCACAACCGCAAATCCAATCATGAAATGGAAGGCGTGGAACAGCACGACCATGATGATTTTAACACGTTCATTGTGGAACTGACAGGCGCCCAAAACAAAGAGGCTTTGCTGGCCCGCATTGCAAAAACCATCGCGCAATTTGAAATTTTGCGCGTGAAAGGTTTTGCGTTGGTTGAAAATTCTCCGGCACGCCTGCTCATCCAAGCTGTTGGTCCGCGCCTCAATTCTTATTTTGATCGTGCTTGGAATACTGCCGAAAAGCAACGCACCCAGCTTGTCGTCATTGGCGAGAAAGCAATGGATCAAGCAGCCATCACAGCAGCCCTCCAAGGCTGATGCACCTTCTCGCCACCACCAGCGGCGTGATTGATGGGGCACCCGAAGCAATTGACCTCAAACAAACACTTGCCGATGTGGTGATCCTTTCTGCAGCAGATAGCGAGCTCGCAAACCTCGCCCGCGCTGCAGACAATTCCACTTTAAGCATTCGCCTCGCCAATCTCATGCAGCTGCAACATCATTTTGCTGTTGATCTTTATGCTGAAAAAACTTTGGCAAAAGCCAAACTTATCATTGTTCGCGTTCTCGGCGGTGCTGCCTATTGGCCCTATGGCGTGGATGTGATCGAAGCATTGGCACAAGAGAATAATATAAAACTCGTGCTGCTGTCTGGTGGTAATGATGTCGACTTTAACCTCACATCACGCTCAACGGTAAACCCCAGTGATTGCGAACGCATAAGGCAATACTTGGCTTTCGGTGGTCCTATAAATGCAGCTGCGCTTTTACAATTTTGTGATCATCTCGTAAACAACATAAGCGCCCCAGCGCCAGCAACGCCGCTTGCACCCGCTGGAATCTATCACACCCACCCCAATGCAAAACTGGGCATCGTGTTTTACCGCTCTGTCATTGAAGGCGGTCAAACCGCACCCATTGATGGCTTGATCAAAGCTTTAGGCGGTAAGTGCACAGCAATCTATGCAGCCAGCCTCAAAGATAGAACCTCAGCAGACTTTATACGTGAAAACTTCAAATCACCTTCCGTCATCATCAACGCCACATCCTTCGCTGTGGGTGATGAGGCCAATGATCCGCTGACGATTTTCGATTGCCCAGTTTTGCAAATCACCTTAGCGGGCAACACCGAGGAAGATTGGCAAAGCAGCGCGCGCGGTCTGCGCTCCACTGATTTGGCCATGTCTGTTGTGTTGCCGGAGCTGGATGGTCGCATTTACACAAGAGCCATTTCCTTCAAAGCCGATGCAATGTGGCATGAAAAAACCCAATGCCGCATTGTAACCTATCAACCCGTGCAGAACCGCATTGATTATGTGGCTGCACTCACCCTGAATTGGCTGCGATTGCGCGAAACCACCAACGCTGAAAAACACATCGCCATCATCCTTGCCAACTATCCCGACAAAGATGGCCGCATCGCCAATGGCGTGGGATATGACACACCTGCGAGCACTATTGAGATTCTGAAAACTTTGCAGAATGACGGTTATGAGGTTGGTGAGAGTCCTGAAAATGGAAACGAGCTTATCTCGTCATTGCAATCAACGCGCAAAGGGACCTCATCCGCCCTTCGGGCACCTTCTCCAGGGGAGAAGGGCTTTGATGTTTCGGGCACGACTAAACTTCTACCCTTCTCCTCTGGAGAAGGTGGCCAAAGGCCGGATGAGGTCCCTAACCTCACACTCGAACTTTACAACCTTCACTTCTCCACCCTTCCCGAACTCATCCGTACACAGATCACTTCACAATGGGGTGAACCGGAAACCGACCCCACGTTTCACAACGGCGCATTCCATCTCGCCATAAATCTCTATGGCAATATCGCTGTCGCCATCCAACCGCCGCGTGGATATGGCATCGATCCTAAATCAACCTATCATGATCCCGCTCTTGTGCCGCCGCAT
Source organism: Hyphomicrobiales bacterium (assembly GCA_025359215.1). Lineage (GTDB taxonomy): Bacteria > Pseudomonadota > Alphaproteobacteria > Rhizobiales > Aestuariivirgaceae > Aestuariivirga. The sequence goes on along the minus strand of JANYHE010000063.1, from coordinate 5,580 downwards.
GGCTATCTCGCGTTCTATTTCTGGCTGCACCACCACTTCAAAGCCCACGCAATTATTCACAATGGCAAGCATGGCAATTTGGAATGGCTGCCCGGCAAAGCTACAGCACTAAGTGAAAACTGCTATCCCGAAATCACGCTTGGTCCAACACCGCAGCTCTACCCCTTCATCGTCAATGATCCCGGCGAAGGCACCCAAGCCAAGCGCCGCACTTCTGCTGTGATCATCGACCACCTCACGCCACCTTTAACACGAGCCGAATCCTATGGCCTGATGAAAGACCTCGAGGCCTTGGTAGATGAATACTATCTAGCCTCAGGCTTGGACCAGCGCCGCGTAGCCACCTTGCGCGCGCAGATTTTTGAACTCACCAGTTCCACAAAACTCGATAAAGACGCAGGCCTCACGGGAACAGACGACAGTAACTTGCAAAAACTCGATGGATTCTTGTGTGATCTCAAAGAAGCGCAAATCCGCGATGGCCTGCACATTTTAGGAAAGTCGCCAACTGGCCAGCAGGAAACGGATTTGTTGGTGGCATTAACACGCGTGCCACGTGGGCTGGGTGAAGGGGGTGACCAATCTTTAATCCGTGCACTGAGCAAAGATTTTGGGTTTGCAGAATTTGATCCATTAACTTGCAACTTCGCCGAACCTTGGAAACATGATAAGCCGGCTGAATTATTGAAACTCACTAATGAACCATGGCGCACCAATGGCGACACCGTGGAGCGGTTGGAATTGTTTGCACAATCCCTCCTCCAATCATCCCGACGGAAGTCGCCACCCAGAAATGCAGGCGCTGAACGCGATTTGCTGGCTCCCGACTTTCCTCGGGATGACTGTCTTGTGGCTGTACTTCAAAAAATTGAAGCTCAAATCCGCCCTGCCCTGGCTTCCTGCGGCCAGAATGAAATTGCCTCCCTTCTCAAAGGCCTCGCAGGCAAGCGGGTAAAACCTGGCCCTTCTGGTGCGCCCACTCGTGGCCGTTTAGACGTGCTCCCCACAGGCAAAAACTTCTATTCCCTCGATAATCGCGCTGTGCCCACGCCCACGGCTTGGACGCTTGGCCAAAAATCCGCCGACGAACTGCTCAAACGCCACTTTCAAGATACAGGCCAACATCTTAAAACTGTTGGATTATCTGCATGGGGAACTGCAAACATGCGTACGGGTGGAGACGATATCGCGCAAGCCTTAGCGCTGGTTGGAGCAAAACCGGTTTGGGACAGTTCAAGCTGGCGGGTAACGGGATATGAGATTATCCCGCTTGCCAAACTCGCCCGCCCGCGCGTGGATGTGACCTTGCGCATTTCAGGCTTTTTCCGTGACGCCTTCCCAGTGCAAATCGAATTGCTCGACAAAGCCTTCCGCGCCGTTGCCGCTTTGGATGAACCCGTCGAGGACAATCCGCTGGTCGCCTACCGCGACACGCACCGCATATTTGGCGCTAAGCCAGGCGCTTACGGCGCAGGTTTGCAAGCGTTGATCGACGAAAAAGTCTGGGACACGAAAGCCGATCTCGCCGCCGCTTATCTGATTTGGGGCGCTTATGCTTACGGCGCAAAGGCGCAAGGTGAAAACGATGAAGCCACCTTCAAGCGCCGCCTTGCGGGCATCGAAGCCGTGATCCATAATCAAGACAACCGCGAACATGATCTGCTCGACTCAGATGATTACTACCAATTCGAAGGCGGCATGAGTGCTGCGGTGGAAACGGAGTCTGGCACAAAGCCCCGCGTCTATCACAATGATCATAGCCGCCCGGAGCGCCCGGTCATTCGCACACTGGATGAGGAAATCTCTCGCGTCATGCGCAGCCGTGTGGTCAACCCCAAATGGATCGTCGGTGTTAAGCGCCACGGTTATAAAGGCGCGTTCGAAATTGCGGCCACAGTGGATTATATGTTCGCCTTCGCCGCCACCACGGGTGCTGTTCAAACCCATCATTTTGATTTGGCCTATGATGCTTATATTTCCGATGATGAGACGCGCGGCTTTATTGCCGAGAACAATCCCGCAGCGCTCAAAGAAATAGCAGCACGTTTTGAAGAAGCCATCGCGCGGAACCTCTGGCAACCGCGCCTCAACTCAGCCTATGATGTTCTGAAGGATTTACAAAAATGACAGAAGATTCAAACCGTCACAACGAAAAAATGGCCAAGAAAAAAGCCGCCCGCGATAAAATCATGGCGGGCAAAACCATTGAGCGGGGCTTGCTGATTGTTCACACGGGCAAAGGCAAAGGAAAATCCACCGCCGCCTTCGGCATGGTGTTCCGCCATGTGGGGCATGGAATGCGCTCTGGCGTTATTCAGTTCGTCAAAGGCGCATGGGGCACAGGCGAGCGCACAGTGCTGGAAAAATTCCCCGATCTCGTCACCATCAAAGCCATGGGCGAAGGCTTCACCTGGGAAACCCAAGACAGAGACCGCGACATCGCCCACGCCCGCGAAGGCTGGGAAGAAGCCAAACGCATGATCGTCGATCCCAGTTATCGCTTGGTGATGCTCGATGAACTCAACATCGTGCTGCGCTATGATTATCTGCCGCTGGAAGAAGTGTTAGACGTTTTGAAAACGCGACCCATGGATAAACACATCATCATCACAGGACGAAATGCGCGCGATGAAGTGATTGAGCTTGCCGATTTGGTGACGGAGATGGAACAGATTAAACATCCGTTCAGAAGTGGCGTGAAGGCGCAGGCTGGGATTGAGTTTTAAAAAGATTATACCAAAATTGAGGAACTGATATGACGACGAAGTTAGTCTTAAACTCTTTTATCTTTCTCGCTTCGATGACTTCGGCTGGCTTTGCCAAAGACCCAGTGCCTATTTCTTGTTTTGCGTATCTTAAACAATCAACCACCATCGAGATCACTTACAATCGCGAATTTACGCTTCAGGATGGCATATTAAAAGAAACCAAAGACCCCGGTGGATATTCCATTCGTTTCACGCCAAACGAAATGAAAATTGTAAAAGACGGGTTTGCAAATGTAGCAAGGCCGGCTTTCACCAACATTAAATCGCCTGGTCTTTTGCTGGCGCCGATTGTATTCACCTACCTCTTTCCACAACAGATGGGTTCCTTAACCAATCTTGAAATTTTGTTTCACAGCGATGCAAAGCCTGCAAACGCTCGCGTTGCGATGATTACTCCCTCAGGGCAAGTTGAGGCGTCCATCGATAAATTTGAACCCGGTCAAACCGCTAGCACTTACAAAGTTCAGGCCCATTGGGAAAAGACACCTGATGATCTCCCTAAGGGCGCTTACGCAGTGGGACTATTAGTTGATAACGAATTGGTGGATCGCTTCGTTTTCGACATCAGCGGATCAGGTTATGCAGCCTTAATCTATTTAGAAAAACTTAGAGTGCTGGGTGCAAAATCTCTCACCATCAACAAAAAAACCGGCAAGCTAAAAGGCCTTCCAGAATGTTACGTGGCCGATAAAGATCTGTGGGGTTAGTGCGAAAGTAAATTTGGCTCAAAACGCAAATTCTCCCCTTGAGGAGAACGAGCTTTATCTGCAATCCGCCGCAGGACCTGCCTTCATTGTCTTCCCCAGCCGAGTCACCACTGCATCATAAGCTTTCTTCTGCGCAATCGGATATTCAATCCGGAAATGCAGTGATTGCGTTCCTTTGCAAGACGCGATTGATTTTTCATACATGATCATGTCGCCTTTGGTTCCAGAATAAACCGCCCAACTCATCGTCTTTTGTTTGTTGCTTGCGCCATAGGAAACCACCCAGCCATCGCTTTGATCACTCTCAAAATTGCCGCGCAATTCTTCTTTGAAATTATCAGCCACAATATTGCCGCCCCACACCAACAATTTCGCTTTGCCATCGGCTGAGGCAAAGGTGAGGCCATCATTGTTGTCTGGCGCATCGCCAAATTGGGCAAAGCCCGGGGGCACATCGATGGTCACGCCATAACGATCATTATGATAACGCGTCCAATCGCTGGCCCAAGCGGCGGATGTCATCATGAGAAGAGCGATCAAATATTTCATCTCTCAAACCTATCAAATCGCCGCAAATACGCAAGGCCATGCCGCTGGCTTCCTTGACCCCAGCAAAGCGAAAGCCTAGGACAGCCACTCTAGCAGCGTTCCCTCGCAGGGACTGAAAGCCATTCCGGTGCGGCCAACCCATTCAGGGGCCAAGACGGAGCTGCCTTCCAACCGGTATCTCCCGGCGCTGCAACTTTGGAAGGCTTTTGCGATGACTGAAAAATTAGGTGTGATGCTCTGTGGCCATGGCAGCCGCAACCGCAAGGCTGTTACCGAGTTTGCTAATCTTTCTGAGCACCTTAAAAAGCGACTGCCGCACTATCCAGTTGAATTTGGTTATCTTGAATTTGCCACACCAATTATTCGCACCGGGCTTGATATTTTAAAAGAAAAAGGCGTCACCCGCGTGCTCGCAGTTCCTGGAATGCTGTTTGCCGCAGGCCATGCCAAGAACGATATTCCTTCCGTGCTGAATGCCTATGCGGAGCAAAATGACCTCCGCATAGATTATGGCAAAGAACTGGGCATTGACCCTAAAATGATGCGCGCTGCGGGAGACCGCATTCAAGAAGCCATTGATGCAGCCCCCACTCACGTTGAAAAGCATGACACGCTTTTACTTGTGGTTGGCCGTGGCGCATCCGACCCAGATGCCAATTCCAACGTCGCCAAAGTCATGCGCATTCTCTGGGAAGGCTTTGGCTTTGGTTGGGGCGAAGTGGCCTATTCGGGCGTCACCTTCCCGTTGGTTGAACCAGCGCTGGACCATGTGACCAAGCTCGGTTTCAAGCGCATTATCGTGTTTCCCTATTTTCTATTCACGGGCGTTCTGGTGCAACGGATTTATATGGCAACCGATGCCGTGGCCGCGCGCCACCCGAATGTTGAATTTCTTAAAGCGCCTTATCTGAATGACCACCCTGCGGTGATTGAAACCTTTGTGGAGCGCATTGAACAGATCATCACCGGCGACATCGCTATGAACTGCCAAATGTGCAAATACCGCACAGCAGTTCTTGGCTTTGAGGCTGAAGTTGGAGCAGTGCAAGAAAGCCACCACCACCACGTGGAAGGCATGAGCGCCAAAGAATGCAAGTTCTGCGATACCACAGGAAATTGCACCGGCCTTTGCCAAGACGGTCCATTTAAAATTGTTAATCAGCACACGGATCATGGCCATGCGCATTCCCATGATGACGGCCACACCCACGCAATATACCCTCATGCCAATCACCCGCTTGGGCCAAAGAGCATGGAGAAGAAATGAACTATCTGAAAGACCCAGCAGCGATCTACGCGAAATCTTTCGAAATTATCCGCGCCGAGACCGATTTCAGTTCAGTGCCGAAAGATGCTCAACATATTGCTGTGCGCATTGTCCATGCCTGTGGAATGCCGGAGATTATTTCTGAATTGATCATCACAGATGGCTTTGCAACAGCGGCACGCAATGCGCTGACCAAGCAACGACCGATTTTTGTGGATGTGGAAATGGTACGCCATGGCATCATTGCGCGGCAACTTCCTCAAGGTGTTGAAATCATCTGTACACTGAA
>JANYHE010000048.1 GCA_025359215.1 Hyphomicrobiales bacterium | reverse complement strand
CTGAAAGTTAACTTTCTTGGTAAATATTAGGTTAAATATTGGATGTTTTTTGCTAGATGATCAAAGCACCCTGTTATTTTGGACCTTAATTGAATGTCGACAATCGCCTTCGTTTCATCGCCGCTCGACCGTAATGCCAATAATCGCACAAAGCCGGATTTTGTGGCCGAACGGCGAAGCCATCCAAGCACCAAAGTTTTGCAATTGGCAGGCGATACTATTCGGTTGGAAAATGACAAGCTTTACACGGCAAATGACGCAACTGAAGCTGAGGCGATATACCTTGGCGAAGATGATGTGGGCCATGCTTGGTTTGCCCGTGGTATTGCGCCCAATGAAACTCTCAAACCTATACGGGCAGTAATGATTGAACACCTGCTGCCAAAAGCTACATTCTCAATTTTAGCGCAGGCTCGAAGCTTGCTGCATTGGCATGAGTCCCACGGTTTTTGTGCCAAATGCGGAGCAAAATCAGTGATGTCCGATGCTGGCTATCGTCGTCACTGTGAAGCATGTGGAGCCGATCACTTTCCCCGCACCGATCCTGTTGTCATTATGGCGGTGCGCCATGGCCAAAAACTCCTGTTAGGCAGGCAATCAAGCTGGCCCCCGGGCATGTATTCGGCTCTGGCTGGATTTATGGAGCCCGGCGAAACGATGGAAGCCGCTGTGCGCCGCGAAGTGTTAGAGGAAGCGGGCATAACAGTGGGCGCTGTCACATATGCCGCCTGTCAGCCATGGCCATTTCCCTCAAGCCTGATGATCGGCATGATTGGCGAGGCAGAATCCACTGAAATCAAAATCGATAAGGCTGAACTGGAAGATGCGCGCTGGTTTGAGCGGGCAGAAGTTGAATTGATGCTCAACAACAAACACCCCGAAGGCCTCACCGCGTCCCATCCTTATGCCATTGCTCATCTTCTGATAAAAACCGCACTTGACGCCAAATGACCTATTTTATTCACACCTCAAAATAAATCCTTATTTCGGCCTCTCAGCATCTTGGCGGCTGGCAAAATTGGTGGCATTGTCTTGTCTGACAATTGAGGTTTACCCATGTATCTCGGACTGGATTTCGGCACATCGAGTGTGAAGGGCGTGTTGATCGACGCCAAGCAAAAGATCATTGCAATTGCGTCATCACCGCTCAAAGTGTCGCGCCCGCAGTCGGGCTGGTCTGAGCAAAACCCCGAACAGTGGTGGAAAGCCACCAATGCCGTCATCAAGCAGTTGCGCAAGCTGAAGCCAAAGGCCATTGCTGCGGTTGCAGGCATTGGTCTTTCCGGCCAGCAACATGGGGCAACTTTGCTGGATGCCGCAGGCAAGGTCTTGCGCCCCTGCATCCTGTGGAATGATGCGCGCAGTTTTGCTGAATGTCAGGATATTCTCGCTGCTGAACCAAAGGCCATGGAAATTACAGGCAACATTCCGCTGGCCGGCTTCACCGCACCCAAATTGCTCTGGGTTAAAAAGCATGAGCCTAAAATTTTTGAAAAAACCGCTAAAGTGCTGCTGCCAAAGGATTATATTCGATTCCGCATGACAGGCGATTACGCTTCCGACATGTCAGACTCGGCGGGCACTTATTGGCTGGATGTCGCCAAGCGTGATTGGTCGGATGCCATTTTGAAAGCCACACATATGCGGCGCGACCAAATGCCAAAACTCTATGAAGGCACCGACGCCACTGGAAAATTATCAGCGACCCTGTCCAAGGCATGGGGCATGCCACTGCACCCCGTAGTGGCAGGCGGCGGTGGCGATAATGTGGCCTCTGCCATTGGCATCGGTGCTGTAAAAGATGGTGACGCATTCATTTCGCTTGGCACATCGGGTGTTATGTTTGTGTCCAATGATCGCTACAGCCCCAATGCTGGCAAAGCAGTCCATGCGTTTTGCCATGCCATGCAAGGCAAGTGGCACCAAATGGGGGTTATTTTATCAGCGACAGCCAGTTTGGAATGGTTGGCAACTCTTCTAAAAACACCCGCACCGCAACTCACCAAAGCGCTGGGCACCAAATTAGCAGGTCCTTCGGAAGCAATTTTCCTGCCTTACTTGTCAGGAGAGCGAACCCCAGTAGGTGACTCACAAATCAGAGGCGCAATTATCGGTCTTGGTCATGAAACCGATTCAAAAGTCATGACCCATGCTGTTCTTGATGGCGTGGCGTTTGCTTTCCGCGACTCACTGGAAGCCCTCAAAGCAGCAGGCACCAACGTCAAGCGCGTGATGGCGGTGGGTGGTGGCACGCATTCGGAATTGTGGCTCAAAATAATCGCAACTGTTTTAGGTGTGCCTGTCGATTTGCCAGTCGCTGGCGATGTGGGTGGGGCCTTTGGTGCAGCCCGCATGGGGCTAATGGCGGCCACAGGCGCTTCTTATGGAAAGGTCTGCACCAAGCCAAAAATTGCCAAAACCATTCTGCCTGATCTCAAAGCCAAAGCGGCTTACGAAGCCGCTTACAAACGATACGTACAAATCTATCCAGCGATAAAAGGAATCTAACATGTCAAAATTCTATTCGATTTCGGAACCGATTAAATATCAAGGCCCGAACTCAAGCAATGATCTCTCTTACCGCTGGTATAATCCTGATCAAGTGGTTCTGGGCAAAACCATGCGCGATCATTTGCGCTTTGCTGTTTGCTATTGGCATACTTTATGCTGGCCCGGCGGTGACCCCTTCGGTGGCGAAACCTTCAATCGCCCGTGGCACCATGATGCTGACCCCATGGCTGCAGCCCGCACTAAAACCGATATACTATTTGAAACATTGCGCTTGCTGGACATTGATTATTTTACATTCCACGATCTCGATATTGCTCCCGATGGCAATTCGCTTAAAGAATTCAATGCCAACGTCACAGCCATTGCCAAAATTCTTGAAAAGAAAATGGCAACGCACAACAAGAAATTACTCTGGGGCACGGCCAATATGTTCTCCAACCGCCGCTTCATGGCGGGCGCTGCCACCAATCCTGATCCTGATGTGTTTGCCTATTGTGCCGCACAAGTGAAACACGCCATGGATGTGACCCATGACCTCGGTGGTGAGAACTATGTGATGTGGGGTGGCCGTGAGGGCTATGAAACGCTGATCAACACTAAGATTGGCCAAGAGCTGAAACAAGCAGGCCGCTTCCTTTCGCTGGTTGTGGAATACAAACATAAGATCGGTTTTAAAGGCCCCATTCTGATCGAGCCTAAGCCCAAGGAACCATCAACCCATCAATATGATTATGATGTAGCCTCAATCTATGGCTTGCTCAAATCTTATGGTCTCGAAAACGATGTGAAGATGAACATCGAACAGAACCATGCGATCCTTGCTGGGCACACCTTCGAACATGAAATTGCATTGGCTTCCTCGCTCGGCATTTTTGGTTCACTCGATCTCAATCGCGGTGGTTATCAAGTGGGTTGGGATACCGACCAATTCGCCATGAACATTCCAGAAATGACTCTCATGATGCTCGAAGTGATCAAGGCTGGTGGCTTCACCACGGGCGGCATGAATTTTGATGCCAAAATCCGCCGTCAATCGATTGATCCCGATGATCTGCTCTATGGCCATGTGGCTTCAATGGATGCGTGCGCGCGCGCACTTCTCAATGCGGCTAAAATTATTTCCGATGGCAAAGTGATTGCTGCCGTGGATAAACGCTATGCCAAATGGAATGATCCACAAAACAGTGCCATGCTTGAAAAAGGTGCCACACTTGAAGGCATTGCAGCACGTGTGCATAAAGATGCAATTGAACCGCAGCCCGTTTCTGGCCGCCAAGAATATATCGAAGGTCTTTTGAATAACGTTTAAAAATTAAAAATCAGGGAGGATCACACATGGCAGGCAACATTAAAGGCCCGGCAATATTCTTGGCTCAATTTGCTGGTGATGCAGCACCGTTCAATTCGTTTGACTCGATTTGCAAATGGGCAGCATCACTGGGTTATAAGGGCGTGCAAGTTCCAACATGGGATGGCCGCATGATGGATTTGAAAAAAGCGTCTGAATCCAAAACCTATTGTGATGAACTGGCGGGCACAGCCAAGAAATATGGCATTGAGATCACCGAGCTTTCAACCCATTTGCAAGGCCAGCTTGTGGCGGTGAACCCTGTCTATGATGAAGCCTTTGATGCGTTTGCACCCAAGGAAGTGCAAGGCAACCCCAAGGCTCGCCAAGCCTGGGCGTGTGAGCAAGTGAAAATGGCAGCCAAAGCCTCCAAGCATTTGGGCCTCACCAGCCATGTATCTTTCACCGGCGCATTGTGCTGGCCCTATCTCTATTCATGGCCCCCACGCCCACCCGGCCTCATTGATGCTAGCTTTAATGAACTCGCAAAACGCTGGAAGCCTTTGCTTGATGTGATGGATGAAAACGGCGTGGATGTGGGTTTTGAAATCCACCCGGGTGAAGATGTGATGGACGGTATTACATTCGAGATGTTCTTAGAGCGCCTCGACAACCACAAGCGCTGCCAGATCAATTATGACCCTTCGCATTTTGTTTTGCAGCAGCTCGATTATTTGGATTTCATCGATATCTATCACGAACGCATCTGCGCGTTTCATGTCAAAGATGCCGAGTTTAATCCAACGGGCCGCCAAGGTGTTTATTCAGGTTTCCAACCTTGGGTAAAACGGGCAGGCCGATTCCGTTCATTGGGCGATGGCCAAGTGGATTTCTCGTCGATATTCTCAAAGCTCGCACAATATAATTATAACTCGTGGGCTGTGCTGGAATGGGAATGCTGTTTGAAATCATCCGATCAGGGTGCCGCAGAAGGTGCACCTTTCATTGCTTCACATTTGATCCAAACCACAGGCAAAGCTTTTGATGATTTTGCTGCGGGCGGTGCTGATAATTCAGCGCAGATCAAGCGGATGTTGGGGATTTAAAATGGCAATCACAGGCAGCAAATCTACCAAAAACACTGGACGTATTCGCTATGGTATGGTGGGTGGCGGGCAGGGCGCATTTATTGGTGCGGTGCACCGCATTGCAGCGCGCATTGATGATAAATATGAATTGGTCGCAGGGGCCCTCTCATCAGACGCCGCACGGGCCAAAGCATCAGGCGCAGAACTGGGTTTGGCGGAAGATCGTTGCTACAGCGATTTTAAAACCATGGCCAAGGTTGAAGCCAAACGGGCTGACGGCATTGAAGTTGTGTCCATCGTCACGCCCAACCATATGCATTTCCCGGCGGCTAAAGCTTTCATCGAAGCAGGCATCCATGTGATTTGCGATAAGCCTTTGTCGCTCAATCTCAAAGAAGCTTTGGCACTTGAAAAACTTCTGGCCAAAAATCCAAAAGTTATTTTCGCCCTCACCCATAATTACTCTGGCTACCCTATGATCCGTCAAGCCAAGGCTATGGTTGCTGCTGGTGAACTTGGCGAAATTCGATTGGTGCAAGGTGAATACCCGCAAGACTGGTTGACGACCTATTTGGAAAAATCAGGCCAGAAGCAAGCGGCATGGCGCACTGATCCCAAGCGCTCCGGCGCTGGCGGATGCGTGGGCGATATTGGCACCCACACTTATCAGTTGGCCACCTATGTTTCAGGCCTCACATTGCAAGAGCTTTCCGCCGATCTCACATCATTTGTGAAAGGCCGTAAGTTAGACGATAACGCAAATATCATGTTGCGTTTTAAAGGTGGAGCTAAGGGCCACATTTGGGCCAGCCAAGTGGCCGTGGGCCATGAGAATGGTTTAAAGCTGCGCATTTACGGCACCAAGGGCGGTTTGGAATGGACCCAAGCGGACCCGAATTATTTGTGGTACACTCCTTTTGGAGAACCCAAGCGCCTCATCACCCGCGGCGGCGCTGGCTCTGGCCCCGCCGCAGCGCGTGTTACCCGCGTGCCTTCCGGCCACCCTGAAGGGTATCTCGAAGGCTTCGCCAATATTTACACGGAAGTGGCCAGAGCTGTTGAAGCTAAACGGGCAGGCAAGAAGCCAGACAAGGACGTCGATTTCCCCTGCATTGATGATGGCGTTGCTGGCATGGCCTTCATCGAGGCTTGTGTGAAATCATCAACCAAAAATGGCAAGTGGACCAGGCCTTAGCTTTTTATCCCTCCTCGCGGAGCGGGGAGGGTGGATCGCGTTAGCGAGACGGGTGGGGCGCTCGCTGTTAAAAATTCACTTCGAACTCCCCATCCGTCGCGCGCCAGAAAGTGCGGGGTCCACCTTCCCCACTTCGTGGAGAAGGATAAGAAATCACTTTCTGATGTACGCCCCTCATTTTGGCACTTTCGCATTGCAATAAATTCGCTATAAGCCGTTGCGAAATCACACGTCATCAATCAGGAGTTCTCCATGGCTAAGGTTAGAGTTGCAATTAACGGCTTCGGTCGCATCGGCCGCAATGTTGTGCGCGCCATTTATGAATCAGGCCGCACAGATATTGATATCGTCGGTATCAATGATTTGGGCCCCGTTGAAACCAACGCTCACTTGTTGCGCTTTGACTCAGTCCATGGTCGGTTCCCCCATGAAGTTAAGGTGAACGGCGATGCTATCAACATCGGTTCAGACACTTTCAAAGTAACCGCCCACCGCGACCCAGCCAACTTGCCTTGGAAAGAATTAGGCGTTGATATCGCTTTGGAATGCACAGGCATTTTCACTGCAAAAGACAAAGCCTCCGCTCATCTCACAGCGGGCGCCAAGCGCGTGCTCGTTTCAGCCCCTTGCGACAATGCTGATATGACAGTGGTTTACGGTGTGAACCACAACGAGCTGAAGTCTGAGCACATTGTTGTTTCAAATGCATCCTGCACCACAAACTGCTTGGCCCCCGTGGTCAGCGTGTTGCACAAAGCCGTGGGCATTGATCATGGCTTTATGACCACCATTCATGCTTACACTGGCGATCAACCAACCTTGGATACAATGCACAAGGATCTCTATCGTGGCAGAGCAGCTGCCATGTCCATGATCCCAACATCCACAGGCGCTGCCAAAGCTATTGGTTTAGTTATTCCTGAATTGAAGGGTCGTTTAGACGGCACATCAATCCGCGTGCCAACACCAAACGTGTCAGTGGTTGATTTCAAATTTGTTGCAAAACGCGCCACCACAATTGAAGAAATCAACGCCGCCATCAAGGCTGCTGCCGATGGTCATTTGAAGGGCATCTTGGGCTATACACTGGCTCCAAACGTGTCGATTGACTTCAACCATGATTCACACTCTTCAACATTCCACATGGATCAAACCAAGGTTGTTGAAGGCACATTGGTTCGCATTCTGTCATGGTATGACAATGAGTGGGGCTTCTCGAACCGCATGAGCGACACTGCGGTTCACATGGGTTCGTTGATCTAAACTCAACCGAAATAAAACGCAGAGGCTCGCCAATTGGCGGGCCTCTTTGCATTTGCACAGAGCCTGTTCTAAAACAGCGCTATGAAAACACGTCCTCTTCTCATTTCCCCCTCCATCCTCGCTGCCGATTTTTCTAAACTCGGTGAAGAAGTGATCGCCGCCGATAAGGGCGGTGCCGGACAGGCATGCGGATCGACGCCGTTGAGCT
>JANYHE010000049.1 GCA_025359215.1 Hyphomicrobiales bacterium | reverse complement strand
GTCAATGCTAGGGCGTGATCACCTACTGGTCAACCGAGGGTCTATTTCGCTACTGCTTCATGGTGATCAAGCCGCCTGGCCCAACGCCCACCATCCAGATTTCATCTGGCCCGGCGGTGAAGTTTTCCTTGGCGCCTTTTATCGTTGCCGTCAGTGCGCCGGGTTTCACGTCCAGCGTTGGTCCATCAGGCCCTTTGCTGCCTTCTCCGGCAGCCAACTTCACATGTTTGCCAGCAATGGTCACTTCTGCAGGCTTGTCGGTCATGTTGCCAAACACCAGTTTCACCATTCCGGGCTTTGGTGCCAGTGGTGATTTTGCAGCGGCGGCTTTGTTGTTCACGGTCAACTCGGCATCGGACATGTCGCCATTGCGTTTCACAGTCAATGTTGCAGGGCCTTCGGGAGACGTGAAGGCTAGTTCGGCCTCGCTATCGCTGATCTTTGCTGAATCTTCTTTCCAGCCTTTTTTCGGGAGTTCGGCGCGGTAGAAAGCCACAATGTCGGCCACGCTGTTGGGTGCAGAAAAATTCACGCCGTGGCTGTAGAGGGTGCTGGTTGAACCCATATTGCCCAGACCATCAGGCATAGGTAGTCCGTCCTTCTCCATCGCCACGAGGGGTGGGGCTGTGGAGGCATCAGCAGCGGGGGCTTTGCCCGCGTCTGCTACCAGGCCCCCTTTGGCCTCAAGGGCCGTGCCTTCGGCTGTGACCTCCGATTGCTCGCCCATTTTCATCACAGTTATATTTGCAACGTCGTCTCCACTCACCATGAAGGTGAGCACGACCATCTTGTCTTTATTGATCACGGAAGGCTGCTCCTGCCAAGCATGCTTCTTTGCAAGGTCGCGATAAAAGGCGGCCAATTCCTTTACGGGTTTGCCACTTGAAAATGTGAGCAAGCCACTTTCACCATCGTAAACCACAGCACTGGCATCATCGGGCATAGCAAGAGGAGGCTTAGTGTCTTCGCTGAGGCTTGGTGAGGTGAAATATAAAAATGTAGCGAGGAAAAGGGCAAGTTTAGGCGCGCCATGTCTGACCATTGGAATTCTCCTTCAGTCGCCCCGGTGGTTCACATTTCTCTAACTTGCTATAAACGTCAAGGTCCGAGAAGTTGTGGGTGCTGTGGTGTGCGGGTGGTGGAGAGGATTAGTCATGATTTCAATACGAACTGCCTCAGTGGCTGATGCAAACGCAATTGCTTCGATCTATGCATTTCATGTTTTGCATGGCACTGCTACTTTTGAGATTGATCCGCCTAGCGTTGCGGATTGGCAGATCAAGATCGAAAACATTCTCGCAAAAAACTGGCCATTTGTGGTGGCGCATGATGATGGGCAAGTGGTGGGTTATGCTTATGCCACGCAGTTTCGCGAACGAGCCGCCTATCGTTTTGCGTGCGAGAACAGCATTTATGTTTCTGCTACCATGCGCGGGCAGGGTGTTGGCACATTGTTGTTGGCAGCACTGGTGCAGCGGGCGGAGGAATTTGGCTTTCGGCAGATGGTGGCGGTGGTGGGTGGTGCGGAGCCTGCTTCAATTGGGGTTCACACAGCGCTGGGCTTTCACGAAACGGGGCGCATGAAAGCAGTGGGCCGCAAATTCGATCGCTGGCTTGATACGGTTTACATGCAACGCGCACTGGGCAAGGGCGATGGTCCCGTTTGATCATTGGTTTCACTTCAACTTACTTGCAGGCTTCTCTCTCGATTGGCTGTCTGGTATGAAAGCGCGGACTTTCGGGGGATGTTATGAAAATGTCTTTTAAAAACTTGCGATTGGCAACTTTTCTGGTGTGCTTTTTTGGCTTGGCCAATTTTGCCTTCGCGCAGACAGTGCCAGTTGTGCCTGCAGAGCTTCGCGTGATCACACGCTTGGTGCCGCCTTTTGTGATGAAGGATGGTGACACCTATAAAGGTTTCACAGTTGAGTTGTGGCAAGCCATTGCCAAGCAAATTGGGCACACATTTAATTTTGTGGAAGTGCCGACGATCAAAGAAATTCTTGCTGGCATGAAGGCTGGCGATGGGGATGTGGCCATTGCTGCAATTTCGATCACCTCGCAGCGCGAGCAAGACTTTGATTTTTCGCAGCCGATGTTTGATTCAGGTTTGCAGATTTTGGTGCGCAATGATGCTGAAGCCGGGTTTGGTTTGAGCCAAATTTGGAAACTGCTTTCAACTGGAGCCATGCCGTTTTTGCTCACATTGCTGGCAGCACTGATTGTTATTCCTGCCCATGTGGCGTGGTTCACGGAGCGCAAACACCATGCCGAGCTTTTTTCGAACTCATACTTTCCCGGAATTTTTCAAGCCATGTGGTGGTCCACGGGCGCTGCTGTGGGGCAACAGCCTGATAATTTAGGTTCAAAATGGGGCAAGGGTGTTTCTTCTCTCATTGTGATTATCAGTTTGTTGTTTGTGTCTTATTTTCAGGCCACATTCACAACAGTGCTCACGGTGCAAAGTTTGAAGGGTGATATTAATGGGCCGCAAGATTTGATTGGCCGCAAAGTGGGAACCACAGTGAGCAGCACAGCGGCTGCTTATTTGAAGACCTTGGAAATAGAGCCCGTTGAATTTGCGAAAATTGATCAAGCTTTTTTGGCGCTGGATAATAAACAGCTGGATGCCGTGGTGTTTGATGCGCCTGTGCTGCTGTATTATGCGGCCACCACGGGCCGCAATAAAGCTCGGATCGTTGGTTCAATTTTGCGAAAGGAAAGTTATGGCATTTTGTTTCCGCGCGGCTCCATTTTGCGCAAGCCTGTGAACGAAGCCTTGCTGAAACTGCGCGAAGATGGAACTTATGATGCGCTTTATGCGAAGTGGTTTTCGGTGACGCAGACTGCTGACGTTGCGCAATAAGTTTAGTTTATTTTTTCGCGTTTGGTGCCGAAGATTTTATCCCAGATATCGGTTGTTACACCGAAATTATATTCACTGGTGCCATGATGGTGCACAGCATGCTGGCGCTTTAATTTGCGCATAAATTTGAAACCGCCACTGCCTTTGTGGTGAACGGCAAAATGGACCCAGACATAAGAAATATAGCCGGTGAGAAACCCTGCCATGCTGCACAAGGCTATGTGGATGCCTGCGAAATAATAAAGCGGCATTAAAACCACCACAGTTAAAAAGAACAACGACATCAGCGTCGGCGTGCCAATTAGCTCTAAAGATTCTTCGTGGTGCTCGAAGTGCATTTTTGAAAATAATGGAATGTGGTGCAGCACAAAGCGATGCACTAAATATTCAGCCAATGTCCAAATGATATATCCCGACGCCACCAATGCCACCGACGAGAGGATCGGTTGGTTTTTCAATCCAAAGAACAAAAACGCCACTATGATGGGAGGGTAAACTGCAAAATCGAGAAAAAACAGCACGGGTGACATGTGGGGTGACAAAAACTTATCATAAAGCCACTGCCACAGGCGGCTTGAAAGTCGAAGCGTTTTTTCACCGAATTCAATGGTGGTCATAGAATATGGCTTCCCCAGAATAAGTGTGATTACTGAACAATTTAAGCGCTTTCTCCTATAAAGTAAAATCGACCATTCTAAGGCAGGCAAAAATGCTAGCCAACGAAAGCGCGTTCAACCACGAAATTACCTGCTTGGTTGTTCGAACCTTCTGTGAAGCCCAAAGGTTCCAACATGTGGCGCACATCTTTGATCATGCCTGTTGAACCACACATCATGATGCGGTCTTGTTCAGGATCAAAATTTGGAATTCCAAGCGTCTTAAAGAATTCGCCAGTTTCGATCAGCGTGGTGATGCGGCCATTGTGCACGGTTGTTTCCCGCGTTGTTGACGCAAAATGCTGTAAACGCGCGCTTGCCTCTTCACCCACCAAAGGATCAGACTTGGCGGCGGCCACTGAATCGAAACCATATTGCAGCTCACCGCCGGTGCGGCAGGTGTGGGTTAAAATAACATCGCTGAATTTTTCATAGGTTTCCGGATCTCGGATCAGCGAAACAAAAGGCGCAATGCCAGTGCCTGTTGAAAGCATAAACAGGCGCTTTCCGGGCAGCAAAGCATCGTTCACTAGGGTGCCAGTGGTTTTGGGTCGCAGCAAAATTTCATCACCAAGTTGAATTTTTTGCAAGCGTTCGGTCAGTGGACCTTCGGGCACTTTAATTGAGAAAAATTCAAGGCTCTCATCCCATGCCGGGCTGGCAATGGAATAGGCGCGCATCAGGGGTTTGCCATCGGCAGGCAGGCCTAACATCACAAACTCGCCGGAGCGGAAGCGCAGCGATTGCGGCCGGGTGATGCGGAACCGGAACAACCGATCAGTATAGTGCTGCACATCGGTTACGCGTTCTGAATAGAGTCCGGTTGCTGGATTGGTCTGGGTCATGGATCTCGCCGTTCTTTATAAAGAACGATATCTAGATAAAACCGAACGACGATGCAAGGGTGTTTTTTTGTGTTGGTCAAGCGCTTGACAGGATTCTGGCCACAGAGCAGTTTGCATTTATCACGCAAACCACCGGGGAGAACGCTGTGGCTTTCAAATTTCGACATTTTGTCTGCACGATTTTTGGTACCTTCCTGATCACTTCAGGCGTTCAAGCTGCGCAATGTGGTTCTACAGCGGCCAATTTTGAAAGATGGAAGGTTGAATTTTCGCCTGAGGCCAAAGCCGGTGGCATAAAGGCAAAGGGTTTGGCGGCATTGGCCGGCACTTCCTATGCAACAGCAACGATTTATGCCGATCGCCACCAGAAGAGCTTTCACTTATCTCTGCCCGCATTTATGGCCAAACGTGGGGCTTCAGTTATCGCATCACGCGGCCGCAGCATGAAGGCCGCCAATGCCGCCTTATTTGCATCGATTGAAGCCAAATATGGCGTGCCAGCAGGCCCACTGATTGCCATTTGGGGCATGGAAACGGCCTTTGGGGCTTTGAGCGGCAATCAAAACACCATCTCAGCTGTTGCCACATTGGCCTATGACTGCAGGCGCACAGACTATTTCACCGATCAACTGATGGCGGCTCTGCAATTGATTGATAAGGGCATGTTGTCGGCTTCATCAGTGGGGGCCATGCATGGTGAAGTGGGGCAAACACAATTTTTGCCCAAGAACATTTTGCTCTTTGGCGTGGGTGGGAATTTAAACGAGAAAGCCAGTGCCTTGGCCTCAACCGCCAATTTCCTGCGCGGCCATGGGTGGGTGCGCGGGAAGGGTTATCAACCCGGCGAGGTAAATTTTGGGGCTATCCAAGGATGGAACGCCGCTTCAGTTTATGAGCAGGCCATTGCCATTATTGGGAAGCAGATTGACGATTGAGCTTGAGTGCTGGCTTGTAGTTTTTAAACGCCGCAATCGCTGCCACACCTAAGCCCACCAATAATACGATCACTGCTGGACGAAGGCCAAAGCCAACTGAAAGATTGGCCAACAAAATTTTGTTGGGTGGAATGCCTGTTGCTAAACCATACCATGCGAATTCA
Organism: Hyphomicrobiales bacterium; assembly: GCA_025359215.1. Taxonomy (GTDB): domain Bacteria; phylum Pseudomonadota; class Alphaproteobacteria; order Rhizobiales; family Aestuariivirgaceae; genus Aestuariivirga. The sequence continues at coordinate 70,079 of JANYHE010000049.1, read as the reverse complement.
ACGGCTGCGGTGAGCAGACCACCAACCAAAGCTGCTAACACCAAATATAGCGGGGTGAGGCCGATGCGCTTTGCGACCATCACGCGCACTGTCATAGCCAGCAAGAACAAGCCCGCCATCAAGGTGGCGGAGGTCACATCGATTTTCGATTGCAGATAATAATGAAACAATCCCAGCACGGCCAAACCATAAACGATGCGGTGGAGTGTCTTCCATCTCGCACCCAGTTTGCGCACCGCTGAATCAAAAGATGTGGCGGCCAATGCGCTGAGGCCCAGCAAAGCAACAAATCCTATAGTGAGATAGAAACGGTGGATGATCTCGCTTGCAACGAATGCCAAATCATATTTTACGTTCACAATATAAAGAATAAAATGCGTGAAAGCATAGGCGAATGCTGTAACGCCCATCATGCGCCGGACGAGGGCAATTTTCGGATAGTTAAAGATGCGCTGCAATGGCGTGAGCGCCAATGTGAGCACCAAAAAGCGAATAGCCCAATCGCCCACCAAATGCAGAGCATTTTTGATGGAAAGCGGAAGCAATGCGCCCGTGAAGAACCAATAGGCAATGACAATTGCGGGGGTTACCGCCAACACGAGTGCGGCTGTTTTAATTGGCGAAAATCGCCCTTGTCTGTCGGTCCAAAGCATCATTCAAATCGTCTATCAGCAAATGCGTGAGCTGTCTGTACACGGCTGATCACGGTTTTGCGATAAGTGTGAAGATGTGTTAGACTTACAAAAAAATTTGGAGGGTCCCGAAATGCAAAATCCATTCATCTGGCACGATTTGATGACTTCTGATGTTGAGGCGGCGAAAAAGTTTTATGGCGCTGTGGTGGGTTGGACCTTTGAAGCACAAATGCCAGATTATCATGTGGCCAGCACCAATGGTGTTGGCATGGGTGGCATTATGGCAACGCCTGAAAACTTAAAAGGCATGCCGCCGTTTTGGTCTGGCTATATTTATGTGGCCGATGTTGATGCGGCTGTCGCAAAAATTAAAAAACTCGGTGGTAAGACTCATCGTGAACCATGGGATGTGCCGCATGTCGCACGCATGGCTGTGGTGGGTGATCCGACGGGGGCGAATTTTAACATAATGCAGCCTTTCCCGCGCGAGGGCGGTGGCTTGCCTCCTTCCACTGCACTGGGTGCTGTGGGTTGGAATGAGGCGCATGTGGGTGATCTTGATGCCGCTTGGAAATTTTACTCAGAGATGTTTGGTTGGACCAAAGGCGAAGTTATGGCCATGGGGGCAATGGGTGATTATGTTCTATTTCAAATCGATGGCAAAGACATTGGCGGCATGATGAAGAAGTTTGATGCCATGCCCATGGCCACTTGGCTGTATTATTTCAATGTGGACGGCATTGATGCAACGGTTGAACGCATTAACGCAGGTGGCGGGAAAATTATGATGGGGCCGCACCAAGTGCCCGGTGGCGATTGGATTGTGAATGCAAGCGACCCGCAAGGCGGATATTTCTGTTTGACCAGCAAAACAAAGTAGGATTTTTGAACCATGCCATATACTCTCAATTTTCACCGCGTTCTCAAGGCGCCTCCTTCACGGGTCTACAAAGCATTCCTAGATCCTGCTGCGATGTGCAAATGGATTGCACCCGCAGGCTACACCTGCACAGTTGATCATATGGATGCAAAAGTGGGTGGAACATTCCGCATGAAGTTCACTGAGTTTGATTCCGGCGGCAGGAATGCCTTTGGCGGCACTTATCTCGAACTCATTCCCAATGAAAAACTGCGTTACACAGACAAGTTTGACGATCCTAACTTGGCAGGTGAAATTGTGGTTACGGTCGTTCTTAAAAAAGTATTATGTGGCACGGATGTCTCCATTGAGCAGGCGGGTGTGCCTGATATGATTCCAATGGAAATGTGCCATTTGGGATGGCAGGATTCCCTGAAGCAGCTGGCGCAATTTGTTGAAACAGGAGCAATGTGATTGCTGCCATCAATCAGGTGGCGGCCTTCAAATGCCCACATCTATAATTGCGAGCGCGTCTTCAAGTTCAGTCTCTTCATAGCCAAAGTGGGAGCGCACAGAGGTGTTCAGGGCGGTGAAAGTTGCCTTCAATTGGGCATAAGACTCCGCATCGCGTTTTTGGTTTAAAAGGTTTGCGTTGTGTTGCAGTTCTTCGATCAGTTCATGAACCACTAAGTGTTCAGCAGCGAGGCGTTCGATGACCTTTTTGAGGCCGGCACTTCCTTGTTGATGCAAGATTGGGAAAACATAAGTGTCTTCCGCATTATGGTGAAAGCTGAGCATTTGACATTCCTGCCCGCAGAGATTGCCAAATTGGCGATAGTTTGTGGCCATGTTCAATGTTGAAATTTTGTTGGCCAATTGAGCATGGTCAATGTCGATGGCTGTCATCGCATCGCTCACCTCCTGCAATTGCGCGCGGTGCATGTCGTGGTAGAGGGCTAAACGCCGTCCGTGCCGCCGCTGCGCTGGAGTTAGGTTTTCAATTTTGGGTGCTTTTGGGCGCTTGCTATCGTCAAGCAGCGTGATACGATTTAATTTTTCCATGCCTTCGTTTAGCTGAGAAGTGAACCCTATGACAAGAAATCCCATCGCTGTTTCCACGTGGAGTGTTCACAATTTGCTTGAAAAAATTGCACTAGAGCATTTGCCACACGCGCTTGCTCTGCGGGGTTATGGGCGGGTTGAAATTTGTCACTTCCATCTGGCTTCACAGCAGCCAGAATATTTGCGCTCTATGGGCAAATTGTTTCGTGATCATGGCGTGATTATTCAAACGCTATTAATTGACGATGGTGACATTACCGATGTTACGCGGCGTGAAAAAGATTTGATATGGATTGCAAGCTGGATTGAATCAGCAGCGCATCTGGGTGCAGAAAATGCGCGGGTGATTGCTGGCAAATCGCAACCATCAGAGCAAGTGCTTAAATTATCCGTGGACGGTTTAAAACATTGTGCTGACTTGGGCGCTCAACTTGGGGTGCGGGTGGTGACGGAAAATTGGTTTGATACGCTGTCGACGCCTGCGGCAGTGCATCATGTTCTGGATGCCGTAGGGCCCACACTTGGTTTTTTAGCGGACACTGGCAATTGGCATGGGCCGACTAAATATCATGATCTGCAATCCATTTTTGCGCGCGCTGAATTGTGCCACGCCAAAACAAGTTTTGCGGCAGGGCAAGTGCTGGATGAGGCTGATAATAAACAATGGTTGAATGCAGCAAAGCAGGCAAGCTACAGCGGTCCCTTTACTTTGATTTTTGCCGATGATGGGGAAGAGTGGACGGGATTGGACATTGAGCGGAACTTTATTGTGAAGCATTCTATGCCATGATCAGATTCAAATTTCCTTTCATCATAGTCTGGTTGTTGCTGCTGGTTTTGCCGTGTCGCGCTGGCGAACAAACCGACCTTGCATTGGTGCTGGCGGTTGATTGTTCTGGCAGTGTGGATTCACGCGAATATCATTATCAGATGGATGGCATTGCGGCGGCATTTCGTGACCCTGCCATCATTGCTGCCGCGCTGTCTGGCCCCCATCATAAAATTGCTGTGAACATTTTAACATGGGGAGACCCGGACGAGCAGAAATTTGAAAGTGGTTGGCAAGTGATAGCATCGCCACAAAGCGCTGAAACATTTGCGCAGCTGGCCTCAGGCGTGGATCGGCGCATGGGCGGTGGAACTGGCATCGGCAATGCTGTGGCCTTTGGGCTGGCGCTGCTGCGGGATGGCACAATAACAACGACCCGCCAAGTGATTGATGTTTCGGGTGATGGGCCAGAATCTTGGGAATTGCGAGAGCCTCATTTCAAATTGGTGGACGCGCAAAAATTGCGGGCTCGCGATGGTGTGACGGTGAATGGCTTGGCCATTCGCACCGATTATCCTGATCTTGATTTATACTACCGCCAATTTGTGGCGGCAGGGCCTGAGAGCTTTGTGATTTCGGTTGATAGTTATCAAGATTATGCCGAGGCCATTCGCCGCAAATTATTGCAAGAGCTAAACCCCAATATGGCGTCACTGTTTTTGCAGCGGGCAAAATTCTAAATGGAGGCTTTCATGGTCTGCTTCATGTCAGCTAAGTTCGTCTAACAAGCGGAAAGTTGGGGCCTTGGCGTGTTTCACTTGCATGAAGCCACCAGCAATTCCGCGCGCCACATGATTGGCTTATTCCACAGCGATGCAATTCTTCACTTCGACTACTCTGTGCAGAATACACGCAAACGATGGCCATCCGGATCGAGGCCTACAAATGTGTAACCAAAATCCATTTTGGTTGGTGTTTGAGCGATTGGAATGTTTTTGGAGGTCCAATTTCTATATGTTGCGTCAACGTCATCGCGATTTTCTTGGTGCACGCCAAGTTCTGTGGCACCTGCTTGTGCCGTCACTTTCGGCTCCATGCCAGTTTTAGCCCACAGGCCCAACATTGTTGCATCATTCAATTGAAACATGGCGAAAGTCGGTGAGTTTTCTATGGGTGGGCGGCCGAGTATATCAGAATAAAAGGCGACGCTGCTGGTAGGTTGCTCTACGCTTAAGAGGATCATATTGGGGTTCATGATAACGTTCTCCTTGTTGATGCCCATCTATAACTGGCAGTTGTGTCAGGAGATGTCAGCAGTGATTATTCACCTGGCTTGTTGGCAATGTGAATTTGAATTTGAATTTCACCCGCAGTTTTGAATTTCAAAGTGAGCGGGAACAGGGCTCCCTGAATCAACGCTTGCTTTAACCCCAGCAGATGCAAGTGCCGCGCAGCAGCCCGCATGGGGAATGGCTTGTGTGGGTCTAACACAAATTCAGTTTCCACCTGATCAGCATCGCGCAACTCTATGGATGTAGCGATGGGCGATGATGCAGCGATGAGTGAATCTGAAGTCTCGCCACTATTAAGCAGAGGCATCATCACTTGCGCTTCGGCAGTGGTGCTGGGCAGCGACCACGAATGGCCAATAGCGATATTGCCAAGTTTGGAGGAGTGGGCCTGTGCCATGGTAGGCAGAAGCATGAGGGCGAGAAAAATGCGGCGTTTCATGGAGCCATTAGGCGGGCTTTTCAAATTCTGTCGCCATGATAAAGTGCCGCATGGTCAAAGTACATTTCACCTCGAATTTGCGCCGCCATGTGGATTGCCCCGTAGTTGATTGTGAGGGTGCAACTGCGCGTGAAGTGCTTTTGCAAGTTTTTAAAACCAATGAACGATTGCAAACCTATGTGCTGGATGATCAAGGTGCATTGCGTAAGCATATGCGCATTTTGGTTGATGGTTTGGCAATTTCTGATTTGGAAAAACAATCGGATGCGGTGAAACCCCAAAGTGAAATTTGGGTGATGCAGGCTCTATCGGGAGGATAAAATGGCTAAACGGATTTTGGTTTCAACCCGCAAGGGTTTGTTTGAGGTTGTTAAGGGCCGCGGCGGTTGGGCCGTTAAAGATGGACATTTTCTTGGTGACACAATTACGCTGGCGCTGCATGACCCACGCGATGGAACAGATTACGCTGCGTTTCACCACGGCCATTTTGGTGTGAAATTGCACCGCCGCTTGAAAGGCAAAAAATGGGTGGAAGTGACCACGCCCAAATATCCGGAAAAGCCTGAAGGCTTGGTGGATTTAGATGGTTGGGGAAAGCCTGTGAAATGGTCCACACAAATGATTTGGGCGTTAGAGCCCGATGGCGAAGGTGGGCTGTGGTGTGGCACCATGCCGGGCGGGCTGTTCCGCAGCCGCGACAAGGGCAACACATGGGAAATTATGGAATCTCTTTGGCGGCATCCAGACCGCAATAAATGGCTGGGCGGCGGGGCCGATATTCCGGGCATGCATTCGATTTGTGTTGATTCACGCGATTCCAAAACCGTGCGCGTGGCTGTTTCGTGTGGCGGCGTTTGGGTGACGCATGATGGTGGTACCACTTGGGCGCAAACGGCCCATGGCATGAAGTTTGATCAAGGGCCTTCGTCTGAAATTGAATCACCTGATGGGCAAGATCCGCACATGATGGTGCAAAGCCCCAGCGAGCCTGATAAGTTTTGGGTGCAGCATCATGCTGGCATATTCAAATCTGTGAACGGAGCCAAGAAGTGGACTCGCGTAAAAGCCAAGCCATCGTCATTTGGTTTTGGTGTGGTGGTGCATCCCAAAGATGCTGACACGGCATGGTTTGTACCGGGCATCAAAGATGAGAAGCGCATTCCAGTGGATGGTGCTTTGGTGGTGACGCGCACGCGCGATGGCGGCAAAACTTTTAAAAGTTTGAAAAAAGGTCTGCCGCAGAAAAATGCTTATGATGTGGTGTTTCGACATGGCTTAGCCATCGATGAAACGGGAGATGTTTTAGTGATGGGTTCATCCACCGGCAATTTATGGGTGAGTGAAAACCAGGGCGATAGCTGGGCGCAGGTGAGTGGAACATTGCCCCAGATTTATGCGGTGCGGTTTGCGGGTTAGCGCTGCGACGTTTTCCAATTCGGATTGATCCACGGCTCCAAGTTTGAAGGCGGTAACATTTGCTTGCCTAGAATATGGTCGCTGGCTTTTTCACCGATCATGATTGTGGGGGCGTTGAGGTTGCCATTGGTCACTTGCGGCATGATGGATGAATCCACCACGCGCAAATTTTGAATGCCAATCACGCGGCATTCAGGGTCCACCACCGCCAATTTATCTTTAACGCTACCCATCTTATTGGTGCCGCAAGGGTGATAGGCACTTTCACAATGTTCACGGATGAAGTTGTCAATCTGCTCGTCTGAAATGACTTCAGCACCCGGTTGAATTTCTTCACCGGCATAAGGTGCAAGAGCAGCTTGTTTCATAATCTCGCGGGTGTGGCGGATGCAGGCGCGGAATTCTTCCCAGTCATCTTCATGTGACATATAGTTGAACAGGATTTTTGGATGAGCTTTAGCATCATTGCTCCGTACACGGACGAAACCACGAGACTTGGTGCGCATCGGCCCCACATGCACTTGAAATCCATCGCCCGCAAAAGCGGCCTTGCCATCATAACGCATGGCGGCGGGCAGGAAGTGATATTGAATATCGGGATATTCAATGCCAGCTTTACTGCGAATGAAGCCGCAAGATTCAAAGTGATTGGTGGCACCCAAACCCGTTTTGAAAAGCAACCACTGCAAGCCAATCATGCCTTTTGAGAATAAGCCCAAATCACGGTTCAGCGAAACGGGCTGCAGGCAGCGCAATTGAAAATAGACTTCCAAATGGTCGTGCAAGTTTTCGCCCACACCTGCAAGCGCATGAACCACCGGGATGCCAGCATCATTCAAGACTTGGCCTGGACCAATGCCGGAGCGTTGCAAAATGGCAGGTGAATTGATGGTGGAGGCGGCAATGATCACTTCGCGCCGTGCCGTGGCTGTGAGCACTTCGCCGCCCACCTCATATTCAACACCTGTGGCGCGCTTGCCTTCCAGCAAAACACGCCGCGCCAATGCGCCTTTGATTAATTTGACATTGCCGGATTTAAGCGCGGGCTTGAGATAGGCATTGGCAGTCGACCAGCGCACGCCGTTATGCACGGTCATTTCCATCGCTGCGAAGCCTTCTTGTTGGTGGCCATTATAGTCCGCTGAAACAGGGTATCCCGCTTGGCGGCCAGAATCGATAAATGCTTGATAGAGTGGATTTTTGCGCAGGCCTTTTTTTACGAAAAGTGGGCCATCAGTGCCACGCCAGCCTGTTTCACCGTCCTCGACATTTTCCATGCGTTTGAAATAGGGCAGCACATCGGCATGGCCCCATCCGGCTGCACCCATTTCGGCCCAAGTGTCAAAATCGCGAGCATGGCCGCGCACATAAACCATGCCGTTGATGGAGGATGAGCCACCCATCACCTTGCCACGCGGCGTTGCCAGTTTGCGGTTGTTAAGGTGGGGCTCCGGTTCGGATTCAAAACCCCAATTATAAAGCGGCATGCTCATGGGATAGGAAAGGGCTGACGGCATTTGAATAAGGGGCCCGCGATCCGTGCCGCCATATTCCAAAACCAGCACAGTATTCTTGCCATCCTCCGAAAGACGTTTGGCCATCACTGAGCCAGCAGAGCCTGATCCTATAATGATAAAGTCAAAGGCTTCCGCCATGATTGCCGCCGTAAATAAAGTGTTTTCAGATTACTGGACGCTGGCACAACAAAAGCGATTGCTTTTGCGACACTCTTTGAGTGGCTTGCGGCAGCCAGCACACTTGGCAGATCACGCGTTCTCTGGAATGATAGCAAGCATAAGGAATGCCTCATGCTTTTATCAAAAACTGAACCTGCTGCCCCTCAAACTATTAATGCCGAGGGCAACTCGCCCTTTGTGTTGATCTGCGAACATGCTTCCAATCGCATGCCAGAAGTGCTGGGAAATCTGGGCCTTAGTGCTGCCGATTTAGACCGTCACATTGCCTATGATATCGGCGCAGCGAACACAGCTCGCATTTTATCAAAATTGCTTAACGCGCCACTGATTTTACAAAGCTATTCGCGCTTGGCCTATGATTGCAATCGCCCGCCGGAAGCTGAAGGCGCAATGCCCGAAATAAGCGAAGTGACACCTATTCCGGGTAATAAAAATCTGAGTGCTGAGGCCAAACTGGCGCGCGTTAACCAAATCTATCGTCCCTTTCAAAATGCCATTGCCGCATTTTTAGATCATCGCGCCGCCCACAACCTGCGGGCTATTCCAGTTTCCATTCACAGTTTTACCAAGTTGTATAAAGGCAAAGAGCGCAGCGTTGAACTGGGTCTTTTGTTTGACCGTGATGCGTGGTTGGCCAATCTTTTAGTAAAGTCGTTTCCGGGGTTCAACACGCAGTTGAATGAGCCCTACGGACCAAAAGACGGTGTAATGCACTTGATGAATTTACATGCCGCCCCGCGTGCCTTGCATCACTTGATGATTGAAATTCGCAACGACCTCATTGAAAGTGAGCGCGGCCAGCAGCAATGGGCACAACGCCTTTCCATTCCATTACAACAAGCGGCGGCGAAACTGGGAGAGAAGAAATGAACACAGGCATGTTGACGCTCGACGCGCTGAAAGCAGAAGTTAAAGCTGGAACAATTGATACCGTGGTTGTGGCCATGACAGATTTGCAAGGCCGCCTGATTGGCAAGCGCTTCCACGCGCAGTTCTTCGTCGATGGCGGTTATGAAGAAACCCATGCCTGCAATTATCTGCTGGGCGTTGATATCGAAATGGAACCCGTGCCCGGCTACAAAGCCACCTCATGGGAAAAAGGCTATGGCGATTTCGTTTTGAAGCCAGATATGTCCACCCTGCGCCGCACCCCTTGGTTGCCCGGTACCGCTCTGGTTTTATGTGATGTGCTGGATCATCACACCCATGAAGACGTGCCGCATTCGCCCCGCGCAATTTTGAAAAAGCAATTGAAGCGCCTCGAAGCCATGAAGATGAAAGCTTATATGGCTTCTGAATTAGAGTTCTTCTTGTTCGATGATAGTTTCGAGACCTGCAACACCAAGGGCTACCGTGATATGAAAACCGCGGCCTATTACATTGAAGATTACGGAATTCTGCAGACCTCTAAAGAAGAAGTTTATATGCGCGCCTTGCGCAATGGTTTGGCGGGTGCTGGCATTTATGTTGAAAATTCCAAAGGCGAGTGGGGGCCAGGCCAAGAAGAAATCAATGTGAAATATGATGAAGCTTTGGTGATGGCTGATAATCACGTGATCATTAAAAACGGTGCCAAGGAAATTGCTTATAATGTTGGCAAAGCCATCACCTTTATGGCCAAGTGGGATTATGGCATGGCGGGCAATAGCTCGCATATCCACCAATCACTGTGGTCGGCTGACGGCAAAACCTCGCACTTCCACGACAAAGCTGGCCACCATGGCATGAGCGAAATGATGCAGCATTATCTGGCTGGTCAATTGGAACATGCGAGCGAAATTACTTATTTCCTCGCTCCCTATATCAACTCCTATAAGCGTTTCATGGTGGGCACATTTGCGCCCACAAAGGCTGTGTGGAGTTTTGATAATCGCACGGCGGGTTACAGGCTTTGTGGTGCAGATACCAAGGCCATTCGCGTGGAATGCCGCGTGGGCGGTGCTGACCTTAATCCCTATCTCGCATTTGCAGCACTCATTGCAGCTGGTTTGGATGGAATTGAAAAGAAAATGAAGTTGGAGCCCGTGTTTGCTGGCGATGCTTATTCAGCAGCGCAAAAACTGCGCGAGATTCCAAAAACCTTGCGTGATGCAACAGAGCTTCTCGACAAATCAAAATTCCTGCGCTCAGCCTTGGGTGATGATGTGGTGGATCATTATGTTCACACTGCAAAGTGGGAGCAGTTTGAGTTTGACCGCCGCATTACTGATTTGGAATTGAAGCGCGGTTTTGAACGTTACTAACATGTCCAATCTCATTTCATCATTTTCACCTGTTGATGGCCGCTTGGTGGCCAAACGCAAAATTGCCTCGCGCAAAGATGTTGCAGTAACATTTGCTGCAGCCCATGCGGCGCAGAAAGATTGGAAAAACCTGAGCATTGCGGAGCGCGGTAAATATTGCGCCGCCGCTGTCGATGCCATGCTTGCGATGAAGGATGAGATCGTGCCGGAGCTTGCCCTGCAGATGGGCAGGCCCGTGCGGTATGGCGCAGGCGAATTGCGTGGGTTTGAAGAGCGCGCTCGGTATATGATCAGCATTGCTGAAAAAGCGCTGGCTCCCATTCAACCCGAAGCAAAATCTGGCTTCACACGTTACATCAAGCGAGAACCTGTGGGTGTGGTGTTCACCATTGCGCCATGGAATTATCCCTATCTCACAGCGGTGAATTCGATTATTCCGGCTTTAATGGCGGGTAATGCCGTGGTGCTGAAACATGCGTCGCACACATTGTTGGTGGCCGAACGTTTTCAACAGGCTTTTGAAAAGGCTGGATTACCAAAGGGTGTGTTTCAGCATCTTGTGTTGAGCCATGATCAAGCCACTGAAATTATTTTGGGTGGGCTTGTGAACATGGTGTGCTTCACAGGCTCCGTTCCCGGCGGCAAAGCCATGGAGCAGGCGGCGGTTGGGCGTTTCCTCAATGTCGGTTTGGAACTGGGTGGCAAAGACCCAGCCTATGTGCGCAGCGATGCAAATTTGGCCCATGCCATTGAGAATTTAGTGGACGGTGCATTTTTTAATTCCGGCCAAAGCTGCTGTGGCATTGAACGCATTTACGTTCACAAATCGCTGTACAAAGATTTTGTGGATGGTTTCATCGACCTCACCAAAAAATATGTATTGGGTTCGCCCCTCGATGAAGCCACCACGTTAGGCCCAATGATCAAGCCTGAAGCTGCAGCTTTTGTGCGCAAGCAAATTGTTGCGGCCACACGGGCAGGGGCCACGGCCCATATTGATTCCAAGCTATTTGCAGCCAATAAAATCGGAACACCTTATTTGGCACCCCAAGTGCTCACCAATGTGAACCACCAGATGAGCGTGATGCGCGATGAAAGCTTTGGCCCTGTGGTTGGCATTATGAAAGTGTCGGACGATAAAGAGGCCATTCAGCTGATGAATGATTCAGAGTTTGGGTTGACTGCCGCAATCTGGACTTCTGATGTTGAAGCTGCTGCCCGCATTGGCGACGAAATTGAAACCGGCACCGTGTTTATGAATCGCTGCGACAGTCTTGATCCCGCACTCACATGGACCGGCGTTAAGAACACCGGCCGAGGCGCTACACTTTCACAAATTGGCTATGAAGCCGTGACCAGACCAAAGAGCTATCATTTGAGGACCACGCTATGACAATCCCACATCGCAACATCAATTTTCCAACGGCTATTAAATTTGGTGCGGGCCGCATTAAGGAATTGGCTGATCACTGCAAAGCCAATGGCATAATGCGACCACTCTTTGTGACTGATCCAGGCTTAGCTGCCCTGCCCATGGTGAAGGCCATTGTGGATGATGTGCGCAAAGCGGGCCTCGCCATTGAAATGTTTTCCGATGTGCGGCCCAACCCGGTTGAGGCCAATATCATTGAAGGTGTGAAAGCCTATAAAAAAGGCAAGCATGATGGCGTGATTGCGTTTGGTGGTGGCTCTGGCCTCGACATTGGCAAGATGATTGCTTTGATGCATGGCCAAACAATTTCAGTGTTTGATTTGGAAGACATTGGTGATTGGTACACACGCGCTGATGCTTCGAAAATTTCGCCAATCATTGCGGTGCCGACAACAGCCGGCACAGGTTCTGAAGTGGGCAGAGCAGGCGTGATCACGCATCCTGAAAGCCACGAAAAGAAAATCATTTTCCACCCCAACATTATGCCAAAAGTTGCAATTCTTGATCCTGAACTCACAGTTGGCTTGCCAGCAAAACTCACAGCGGCCACTGGCATGGATGCACTGGCCCATTGCATCGAAGCTTATTGTGCGCCGTTCTATAATCCTCTCGCCAAAGGTGTGGGCTTGGAGGGCATGTTGCTGGTGAAAGAAAACTTAGCCAAGGCTGTGAAGAACGGCAAAGATATTGATGCGCGCGGCAACATGCTGGTGGCCTCCACCATGGGGGCAACCGCTTTTCAACGTGGGCTTGGTGCCATTCACGCACTGTCACATCCGTTTGGCGGATTGTATGACGCCCATCACGGCATGCTGAACGGCGTTATCATGCCTTATGTGCTGGTGGCCAATCGCAAGAAGATTGAAAAAGACATTGAACGCGCTGCTGCCTATCTTGGCATTAAAGGCGGTTTCAATGGCTTCCTCAAATGGGTTTTGGCGCTGCGCAAAGAAATTGGAATCCCTCACACACTCAAAGACATTGGCATCGATACTAAACGCCTCGACGAAGTGGCAGAAATGGCCGTGCGCGATCCTTCAGCAGGCGGCAACCCCATTCAATTCACTGTGAAGCAATATAAGTCACTCGCCAAGAAATGCGTCACTGGTAATTTGTAGGTGAGCCGTTTTGCAGATGTCGTCAGGGCTGCCAAAGCCTGCGACATCTGCGCAACGCATTTACCCTTGGGCCCCCGCCCGGTCTTTCAGATTGATCCAGGCGCCAGACTTTTGGTGGTGGGACAAGCACCCGGCATCCGCGTGCATGAAACCGGAATTCCCTTTAATGATCCCAGTGGTGATCGCTTGCGCAAATGGATGGGCGTATCGCGGGAGATTTTTTACGACGTGTCAAAAGTTGCAATCCTTCCCATGGGATTTTGTTACCCCGGCACCGGAAAATCTGGAGATCTGCCGCCGCGCCCCGAATGTGCACTTAAATGGCGAACCACGATGCTGGCCTTGATGCCCAACATAGAACTCACTCTGGTGATCGGCCGATATGCGCAAGACTGGCATTTGAACAAGAACCAAAAACCAACGCTCACGGGAACAGTGCAAAACTGGAAAGCCTATTGGCCCACCAACTTAGTGTTACCGCATCCATCCCCACGCAATAATATCTGGCTGAAGAAAAATCCTTGGTTTGAAATTGAAGTCATTCCCATTTTAAAAAACCAAATAGCCAAATTTAATTTTTGATAAGTTGCAAAAACTGCTGGATATCTTTTTCTGGCGTGGCCCAGCTTAATACGCAGCGCGTGTGAACTTCATCATCGCCCACACCGTCGACAGGCCACTCATAGAAATGTGCACCTGCTTGCGTCAAACTTTCAAAAAGCTTGCGTGGCATGATTGAGAACACTTCATTGGCTTGCACAGGGTTGCTCAGGCGCACGGCATTTGAACTACGAATGCCATCAGCCAAAATCTGCGCCAAACCATTGGCACGCTTAGCATTTTCCAACCACAGCCCATCTTTCAAATAGGCATTGGCCTGCGCTGAAAGATAGCGTCCTTTGGAGAGAAGCTGTCCGGCCCGCTTGCGCCGATAGAGAAAATCTTCCGCCAGCGTCGTATCAAAAAACACTACGGCTTCTAAAACCATGGCCCCATTTTTTGTGCCGCCAAATGACAACACATCAACACCGGCTTTCCAAGTCATCTCCGCTGGCGTGCAGCCTAGCGATACCAGTGCATTGGCAAAGCGCGCGCCATCCATGTGCAATTTCATGCCGTGAGACTTTGCAATTGTGGAAAGCGCCGAAATTTCCGCAACCGAATACACCGTTCCAAGTTCGGTCGCATTGGTGATGGAAATAGCCAGAGGTTTTGCGCCGTGTTCGCCATGGACAAAAGTTTTGAGCCTTGATGAAATTGCGGTGGGTGTGAGTTTTGCGCCTTCGCCTTCAAGAGTTATGAGTTTTGCACCACCTGTGAATAATTCCGGCGCATTGCATTCATCGGTGTTGATGTGAGCTGAGGCATGACAAATAATGCCGCCATAGGATGGCACCAAAGCTGAAAGCGCCAAACTATTGGCGCCCGTGCCGTTCATCACCATGAACACTTTCACATCTTTTTCGAAGATCGTCGAAAGGTGGCGCTCAAATTCTTTTGCGCCCTCATCATGCAGGTAAGAAACATCAGTTCCAGAATTGGCAGCAACAATGGCGTCCATAATTTTTGGATGAACGCCATATACATTATCAGATGCAAAATTCAATTCAGTCTCTCCTGTTGTGGCGGCAAACTAGTCTGCGCTGTGTGCTGAAACAAGTGGCCGCCACAGCAGGATGGAGAAGAATTAAAGCATAAAGCCGCCGGTTGCCTCGATGCGTTGGCCATTCACCCAGCGGAAATCATCGCTCATCATGGCTGCTGCCAATGCTCCAATGTCGTCTGCTTCGCCCACACGGCCCAAAGCTGTTTGGCCACTGAGCATTGTGCGGGTTTGAGGATTGTCGCGCGTGTTGCCGCCACCAAAATCAGTGGCGATTGCGCCAGGTGCCAAAGTATTAGCCGTAATACCGCGCGCTCCCAGTTCTTTTGCGAGATAGCGTGTGAATACTTCAACCCCACCTTTCATGATTGCATAGGCCGCACGAGACGGGAATGAGAACCGCGCCAAGCCTGATGAGATATTGAGAATGCGCCCGCCATCGGCCATCATGGGCAGAAGTTTTTGCGTGAGGAAAAAAGGCGCTTTGAGATGAATGTTCATCATCTCATCAAACTGTACTTCAGTAGTCGCATCAATAGTGACACCAATGCCGGTGCCGGCGTTATTGATCAGATGATCAAACGATTCCCTCTTCCACGTTGTGGTCAGCGCTTTTTTAGCTTCGGCCACAAACACATCAAATGTGTCAACTTTAGAAACGTCCAACTTTAGCGCCACAGCCTTACGGCCTTTGGTTTCGATAGATCTAACAACGTCATCGGCTGCGGATTTGTTGGAATGATAAGTTATAATTGAATCTTGGCCTTTGTCTGCCAAATTTAGTGCCATGCTGCGGCCAAGCCCGCGGCTGCCGCCGGTGATAATGTTGATTTTCATGTGTTGCTCCAATTGTATGAAGCCCACATATAGGTGCTATTTTTACATGAATAAGGCGTTGCGCATTGCGTTTGTCATTAATAGGCAAAATTCTACAACGGAATGAACTTTAAGCTGAATAGCTCGTTTAAGCAGCGGACGGCTTAAATTAAAGGAAATTCCTGATGAAAAAATCACTTCTACTTTCCGTAGCTTTGACTGCGAGTTTGCTCACAGCTGCACCTGCCTTTGCCGACATGCTGAAGTTTAAGGCCACATTAGATGCCGCTAGTGAATCGCCTCCAACGGACTCAAAAGGCACAGCAACGGCTGATATTACGGTGGACACAGCCGCAAAAACGATCAGCTGGACCATTAAGAGCGCGGATCTTACCGGTCCAGCAACGGCGGCTCATTTCCACGGCCCCGCTGCTGTGGGTGCCAATGCCGATCCTGAAATTGATATCTCTAAGATGATCGATTCCGGCTCTGCGCCTATCACCGATGCTAAGCTTGCGGATTTACAAGGCGGAATGGTGTATCTTAATATTCATACCGAGAAATATCCTAAGGGCGAAATTCGTGGGCAAGTGATGAAGTAGTCCACAGAGGCCAGCAGCTTATGTTGCTGGCCGTCCCGATTTGCGCAATATTATTTCGTTTTTTCCTTAAAAATGATTCTTAACTTGCGCCGGAACCCTCAAAATGGCATATCTATAGGTCAGTATAGTTGACCTAATAGGAGATCATTGCCATGAATGCACCCGTGAACTTGCCTGAAGGCATGAAACCGGCCCATGGTCTTTATGATCCCCGCAACGAGCATGATGCGTGCGGCATTGGGCTCTATGCTAACATCAACAACATCAAAAGCCATCAAGTCGTATCTAAGGGCCTCGAAATCCTCCACAACTTAGAGCATCGCGGCGCTGTGGGTGCTGACCCCAAGGCTGGCGATGGTGCTGGCATTCTTATACAAATTCCGCACGAGTATTTTGCCGCTGATGCAAAGCGTCTCGGTTTTGAACTGCCGGCATCTGGTCAATATGGCGTGGGCTTTTTTTTCATGCCACGTGAGCCTTTATACCGTGCCGACATTGAGCGCATCTGGTGGGAAACAGCGCGCGAAGAAGGCCTGAAAGTTGTAGGCTGGCGCGATGTGCCCGTGGATTCTTCGGTGTTGGGCTATTCGGTGAAAGGCACGGAGCCCATTCACCGCCAAGTGTTCCTGGGCCGTGGTCCCACCATTCGGGATGAAGCGCAGTTTGAGCGCAAGCTTTTTGTGTGCCGCAAGGTGGTTTCTAACCGGGTTATGGAAGTGCTGGGTGCAAAGGCACGCACTTATTATCCGGTTTCAGTGTCTTGCCGCACGGTGGTTTACAAAGGCCTTGTGCTGGGCACTGATGTGGCGAACTATTATGTCGATCTGAAAGATGAGCGCGTGCAATCGGCTTTTGCTTTGGTGCATCAGCGCTTTTCAACCAACACATTCCCAAGCTGGCCGCTGGCCCACCCTTATCGTTTTGTGTGCCATAACGGTGAAATCAACACTGTGCGCGGAAACTATAACTGGATGGCGGCCCGCCAAGCCAATATGAAATCGGATGTGCTCGGCGAAGACCTCTCAAAACTTTGGCCCATTTCTTATGAAGGCCAATCAGACACGGCTTGCTTTGATAACGCGCTCGAACTTTTATACATGGGCGGTTATTCGCTGCCCCATGCCATGATGATGTTGATCCCCGAGGCTTGGGCTGGCAACCCCTTGATGGATGATGATCGCCGCGCATTTTATGAGCATCATGCCGCGATGATGGAGCCATGGGATGGCCCTGCCGCCATGGTGTTCACGGATGGCAAAGTGATTGGTGCCACCTTGGACCGCAACGGCCTTCGCCCTTCGCGTTATCTCACAACGGATGATGGCCATGTATTGCTCGCCTCTGAGATGGGCGTGTTGCCTTTTGATGAATCCAAGATCACGCATAAGTGGCGCTTGCAGCCCGGCAAGATGTTGTTGATTGATCTTGATAAGAAGAAGATTGTTTCTGACGAAGACTTGAAGAAAGAATTATCGACGGCGCATCCTTATAAGGATTGGTTGAAGCGCACCCAAGTTGTGTTGCGTGACATGCCAAAGGCGAAAACAGCGCGGCCAAAAATTGCGGTGCCACTGCTGGATCGTCAGCAGGCCTTTGGTTATTCACAAGAAGATTTAAAAGTGCTCATGGCGCCGATGGCGACGACTGGTCAGGAAGCTACGGGCTCTATGGGCAATGACGCGCCTGTGTCTGCGCTGTCTGATAAAGCCAAATCACTCGACACTTATTTCAAGCAAAATTTCGCGCAAGTGACCAACCCGCCGATTGATCCTATTCGTGAAGAATTGGTGATGAGCTTGGTGAGCTTCATTGGCCCACGGCCAAACTTGCTTGATCTCAAGGGCACGTCAAAGCACATGCGCCTTGAAGTGTCGCAACCCATTCTCACCAACGAAGAATTAGAACGCATTCGCAACATTGGCACGGTGCGTGAAAATTCATTCCGCACTGTCACCATAGACATTACTTATGATGTGGCCAATGGCGCTGAGTATATGGAAGCGGCTTTAGACAGTGTGTGCGCCCAAGCTGAACGCGCTGTGGGTGATGGATATAACATTATTGTTTTGTCGGATCGTTCAGTCTCTGCTGAACGTGTGGCTATTCCATCATTGCTGGCCACTTCGGCAACGCATCATCATCTCATCCGCAAAGGTTTGCGCACACTCGTGGGCCTTGTGGTTGAATCGGGTGAGCCGCGTGAGGTGCATCAGTTCTGCGCGCTCGCAGGTTATGGTGCCGAAGCCATCAACCCCTATCTGGCATTCGAAACTTTGGAAGCTTTGTTGCCAACGCTTGATGAAAAAGTTTCAGCTTATGAAGCGGTGAAGCGTTATATCAAGGCGGTTGATAAGGGCATTCTGAAAGTGATGTCCAAGATGGGCATTTCCACTTATCAATCTTATTGTGGTGCGCAGATTTTTGATGCGATTGGTTTATCAACGGAATTCATCAAGAAATATTTCACGGGCACAGCCACGCAGATTGAAGGCATTGGTTTGGCCGAAGTTGCCGAGGAAGCATTTAGACGCCACGAAGATGCGTTTGGTTTGAACCCCGTTCTTTCAACCACCTTAGAAATCGGTGGTGATTATGCGCAGCGTATTCGCGGCGAAGCGCATGTGTGGAATGCTGAAACGGTTTCAACCTTGCAACATGCTGTGCGCGGCAACTCCCAAGACAAGTATAAAGAATATGCGCGTCTCATTAACGAGCAAAACGAAAAGCTGAAAACTTTGCGCGGTCTGTTCCGCATAAAGTCGGCTGAGGAAATGGGCAAAGCGCCGATCAATATAGATGAGGTGATTGCGGCCAAGGATATCGTGAAGCGTTTTGCCACGGGTGCGATGAGCTACGGTTCAATCTCACGCGAAGCTCATACAACACTCGCCATTGCTATGAACCGCATTGGTGGTAAATCCAACACCGGTGAAGGTGGCGAAGAATCTGATCGCTATATGCCCATGGCCAATGGTGACTCGATGCGCTCTGCCATCAAGCAAGTGGCGTCTGGCCGCTTTGGTGTGACGGCTGAATATCTTGTCAACTCAGACATGATGCAAATTAAAATGGCGCAAGGTGCAAAGCCTGGCGAAGGCGGTCAGCTGCCTGGCCATAAGGTTGATGCAACTATTGCCAAGGTGCGTCATTCAACACCGGGTGTTGGTTTGATTTCTCCACCTCCGCACCATGATATTTATTCGATCGAAGATTTGGCGCAGCTGATTTACGATCTCAAAAACGTAAATCCAGTCGCGCAAGTTTCGGTGAAGCTTGTTTCTGAAGTGGGTGTTGGCACGGTTGCTGCGGGTGTCTCCAAAGCCCATGCGGATCATGTGACTATTTCTGGTTACGAAGGCGGCACAGGCGCATCGCCTCTCACGTCGATCAAGCACGCAGGTTCCCCATGGGAAATTGGGTTGGCTGAAACCCAACAAACATTGGTGGCCAACGATCTTCGTGGTCGCATTTGGGTGCAGGCCGATGGTGGCATTCGCTCGGGCCGTGACGTGCTGATTGCCATGTTGCTGGGTGCGGATGAAATTGGTTTTGCCACAGCGCCACTCATCGCAGCAGGCTGCATCATGATGCGGAAATGCCATTTGAACACGTGTCCTGTGGGCGTTGCCACGCAAGACCCTGAACTGCGCAAGCGCTTCAAGGGCCAGCCAGAGCATGTGATCAACTTCTTCTTCTTTGTTGCCGAGGAACTGCGTGGCCTGATGGCGGCCATGGGTGCGCGCACATTGGAAGAGCTGGTGGGTTGCACCGAATGGCTCGACACCAAGAAGGCGATTTCACATTGGAAAGCCAAGGGCCTCGATTTCTCGAAGCTCTTTGCCAAGGCTGACGTGACAGGCCCC
This sequence comes from Hyphomicrobiales bacterium, assembly GCA_025359215.1. Lineage (GTDB taxonomy): Bacteria > Pseudomonadota > Alphaproteobacteria > Rhizobiales > Aestuariivirgaceae > Aestuariivirga. The sequence goes on along the minus strand of JANYHE010000049.1, from coordinate 50,233 downwards.
ATCGCCACGCGCCGTGTGACAGCACAAGACCATGGCCTTGAGAACATTCTCGATCGAAAGCTAATCGCTGAGGCCATGCCTGCTTTGGAAAGCGGCACGCCTGTTGTGATCAACTCTGAAATCCGCAACCATAACCGCACAGCGGGCGCCATGCTCTCTGGCGAAGTGGCCAAGCGTTATGGCCATGCAGGATTGCCGGAAGATACTATTCAGGTGAAGTTCACTGGCATTAGCGGGCAGAGTTTCGGCGCTTGGGCAGCCAAGGGTGTTACGCTGGAAATCACAGGTGAAGGCAATGACTATGTGGGCAAGGGGCTTTCTGGTGGCAAGCTCATCATTCGCCCCCAAGCCAATGTGGGTTTCAAACCGGAACAATCCATCATCGTGGGCAACACGGTGCTCTATGGTGCCATCACGGGCGAGGCTTATTTCCGTGGCGTGGCTGGCGAACGTTTCGCCGTGCGCAACTCTGGTGCTGTTGCCGTTGTCGAAGGTGTGGGCGATCACGGTTGCGAATATATGACGGGTGGTTGTGTGTTGGTGATTGGTGAGACGGGTCGCAACTTTGCTGCTGGCATGTCTGGTGGTGTGGCTTATGTTCTCGACGAAGATAAAACCTTCGCTCAGCGCTGCAATCTTTCTATGGTGGATTTACAACCCATTCCAGAAGAAGAGGAATTGATTGAAAAGCATATGCATCATGGTGGTGATTTAGAAAGCCATGGCCTTGTTAACATAACATCTGGCATGGACAAGCACGATGCAACCCGCATTCATGAATTGCTGGCACGGCATTTCAAATATACCCAGTCAGGAAAAGCCAAAACCATTCTAGATAACTGGGCGCATTACCTGCCACTGTTCGTGAAGGTTATGCCCGTTGAATATGCCAGAGCTCTGGCCGATTTGGAAAAAGCACAAGAAACCAGCAACGGCCTAACCGTTGGCGTTAAGAGGGCGTAATCATGGGAAAAATCACAGGCTTTCTGGAAGTTGATCGTCAGGACCGGAAATATAATCCGGCGGCAGACCGTGTGCGCAATTACAAGGAATTTATGATTCCGCTGGGCGATGAGGCCACGAAAAAACAGGCTTCGCGCTGCATGGATTGTGGCATTCCTTATTGTCACAATGGTTGCCCGGTGAATAACCAAATTCCAGATTGGAATGATTTAGTTTATAATAATCGCTGGGAAGAAGCATCGCGAAATCTTCACAGCACCAACAATTTTCCAGAATTCACAGGCCGCATTTGCCCTGCACCTTGCGAAGCATCGTGCACGTTGAACCTCGAAGATAATCCCGTCACCATCAAATCCATCGAATGCGCCATTGTTGACAAAGCGTGGGAAAATGGCTGGGTAAAGCCCATCATCAATTCCGACAAGACAGGCAAGAAAATAGCTGTTGTGGGTTCTGGCCCATCGGGCCTCGCCGCTGCGCAACAGCTGGCGCGGGCTGGCCATGATGTGCATTTGTTCGAGAAGAACGCAAGCGCTGGCGGCTTGATGCGTTACGGCATTCCCGATTTTAAAATGGAAAAGCATCTGATTGATCGCCGCGTTTCACAAATGGAAGCCGAAGGTGTGACCTTTCATTATGGTGCCCATATTGGTGTGACGCAGGATGCCAAGCAACTTGTGGATTCATTCGACGCTGTGCTTCTGACCGGTGGATCAGAAAAGCCGCGTGATCTTCCTATTCCGGGCCGCGAATTGTCTGGCGTGCATTTTGCCATGGAATTCTTGCCACAACAAAACCGCCGTAACTCCAAAGAATCCCCGCTCGATAATCGCCCCATTCTGGCCACAGGCAAACATGTGGTCGTTGTGGGCGGCGGTGATACGGGGTCTGATTGCATTGGCACATCCATTCGCCAAGGTGCTTTGAGTGTAACGCAAATTGAAATCATGCCGGCTCCGCCAGAGAAGGAAAACAAGGAACTCACTTGGCCAAATTGGCCCATGAAAATGCGCACATCATCTTCACAAGCTGAAGGGGCTATTCGTGATTTCGCCGTGGCCACGCTTTCGCTTGAAGGCGAAGATGGCACTGTGAAAACTTTGAAATGTGCGCGCTCAGGGCCAGACTTCAAGCCAGTGGCGGGAACAGAATTTGATCTGAAAGCCGATCTCGTTTTGCTGGCCATGGGCTTCGTGCATCCGGTTCAAGACGGCATGGTGAAAAACTTGGGTGTAAAGCTTGATCCGCGCGGCAATGTGGAAGCCAACATGAAAGACTATAAAACCACCATCGATAAAGTGTTCAGCGCTGGTGATATGCGTCGTGGTCAATCACTGGTGGTGTGGGCCATTCGTGAAGGTCGTCAAGCGGCGCGCGCAGTGGATGAATTCTTGATGGGTGAAACAAGTCTGCCGCGTTAATTCGCGGTGGGAGGCACATAGCTGAAATCATCAAAGCGGCCAAGCGGTGCCACGGCGGCTTCGCCTTGGGTGAAAAGTTTTTCGGCCGCACTTCCTGAAACAAAACCGTTTTTGCTGAGTGTTGTATCGGGAATCTTTGCGGGTGCAAGACCCTCTTTAGCGTCGGCTATCACGACAGCGCCGCTGACATCGCTTTGGCCGAAGAGCGGGCTGCTGGGCACAACTTCTGTGGGTTGCGCGGCGGCAACGGGGGCGGGCGCTACAGGTGCCGTTCCGTTGGCATCGGCTTTGATTGCGGCCAAAATCAGCTGGCCGAATTTGTTGTTGCCTTGTTTGAAAAACGTAACACCATCGCGCTGGCGCAATTTTCGCATTTCGCCGGTGTCATCAGGGCCAAAATCCATGTAGCTGCCATCAGAGGCAGACAAGAGAGGACGCGTATCAATGAAGTTCAATCCTTTGGCTGTCACGCGTTCCTTTTGAATGGCGGCCACGGTTTTCATATCAGCATCATAGGTGGGGTCGCCCATGGGTGGTTCGCCCAGCCAGAACACTTTGACATTTTGTGCTTTAAGCGCATCTGCAATGGCATCGATATTGGCCTGATAGGCTTTGATCCATTCTGGGGTGTTGAAGGCTAAGGTTGCTGTGTCGGTTCTAATGTCTTGCCTATCGTTCATGCCAATCAACACCACAACGGCATTGAAATTTTTGCCTTCCATCACTTTGGGAAGAGCGCTGGCCCAATCATAAATATCAGGTCTGGTCAGGCCGGACGATTCATTGAAGCGGCTCACCACTTCAAACCCTTCGTCGTCGACGGCCATGCGCGTGATGCCAGCGCCAAGGCCCCCCGCCATGGAATCGCCAATCACCAAAATGCGGTAAATACCATCACTGAGTGCCTGCGCCACCAGTTCAGTTTGAGGCTCTGCGGCTTGAGAGCCGATCAAGGGCGTTGTGTCTTGGGCCTGCACATAAAGCGGCAAGCAGAGTGCAAAGACAAATCCAATGTAGACACGCTTCATCATGAATGAAAGTTAGCCACGTTTGCGGATTTGCTCAAGCACCTTCACAGATGGAATGCCATCCAGTGGCAGGCCTGCTTTTTTCTGGAATGACAGAACTGCTTCATACGTGGCAGCGCCAATGCGGCCATCGGCACCGCCTGTGCCAAAGCCACGGGCATTAAGAAGGCGTTGCAGCTCTTTGCGTTGCGGCACCGATAAATCAACCGATGCATCGGGCCATGTGGCTTGAATGGGCGCCATGCCGCGAATGCGGTCACCCAAATGGCCCACGGCCAAAGCATAAGAATGCGATTGATTATAATCCATGATGGCCATGAAATTTTGTGTGACTAAAAACACGGGGCCATTAATGCCTTGCGGGATAACCACGAAGGCTGAAGCGTTTGGCGCATTAAAGGTTTTGGCTGTGGCGGGCATGATGCCCAGTTTCATCCATTCTGAAACGGGCCGCCAATGGCTGCGGCCAATCAAGCCACGATCAAAATTTTGCGGCAGCTTGACTTCCCAACCCCAAGGGCGGTCTGATTTCCAGCCCGCTTTTGCAAGATAATTTGCGGTTGATGCCAATGCATCTTCCTTTGAACCCCAAATGTCTTTCTTGCCATCGCCTGTCCAATCGACGGCATATGAAATGTAGGAAGAGGGAATAAATTGCGTGTGGCCCATGGCTGCGGCCCAAGAGCCTGTGAAGTTTTCCGGCGAGCGTGCGCCGCGCTTCAGAATATTGAATGCGGAAATTAATTGGGTGCGGGCATAGTCCTTTTTGGTGCCGGAATAAATCAGCGTGGCCAGCGAACGCATGACGCTCATGGACCCTTCGTCCTTTCCGAAATTGGATTCCATGCCCCAAATGCCGAGCAGCGCATAACGATCGACACCATATTTTTTCTCGATAGCTTCAAGCAGGGGTCCGTTGGCAGCGACCATCGATTTGCCAGTGTCGATGCGAATTTGGGTGACGGCTTTGCCCATGTAGTCCGATGTTGATGTTGTGAACTCCGGCTGGGTGTTGGCCAGTTTTAAGACAGCGGGATCAGGCTCGGTGATGCCTGCAAAGGCCTTGTCGAACAGATCGCGTGAAATGCCTGCGGCTTTCACATTGGGCCATAAGGTTTGAATGAAGGCCTCAAACTTCGCTTCAGCAAAAGCCTGTGCTGGCGCAAAGATTGAAAAAGCCAGAAGAGCCGTAGCCAATTTTTGTCTCATTCAAATCTCCTGTCCTTGCCGCACGAATCGTGATGGCATCTGTTTATCAGGGGATAGATTAGACTGCTAATTGTGGTGTGGTTTAGGCCGCGTTGCGTCTTTGCAAATGTTGTTCCCATGCAAGTGCAGAGGCTACGATGAAATCTAAGTCAGCGTGTTTTGGTGTCCAGCCGAGAATTTCGCGGGCTCTTGTTGCGCCAGCCACAATGGCTGCAGGATCGCCAGCGCGACGGGGAACCATTTTGTGGTTTACGGCGCGACCGGCTGCTTTTTCGACGGCCTTGATCACCTCAAGCACGGAATAGCCTTGGCTATAGCCACAATTAAATATTCCGCTTTCGCCACCGCGCCGTAAATAGGCCAGTGCATCCATATGCGCGGAAATTAAATCGCTCACATGGATATAGTCGCGAAGGCAGGTGCCATCTGGGGTTGGGTAATCAGTGCCATAAACATCCATCGAAGCACGCTGGCCCAGCACGGTCTGGCAGGCCACTTTGATCAAATGCGTGGCGCGCGGCGTGGATTGACCGGAGCGGCCTTTAGGATCAGCCCCTGCCACATTGAAATAACGTAAAGCCACATAATTAAGCCCATAAGCCAGATGTGAATCTTGCAACATCAGCTCGGTCATCAATTTGGATGTGCCGTAAGGTGAAATGGGGGCAGGCTTTTCTGATTCAAAAACCGGCTGCGTGAGCGGGTTGCCATAAACGGCAGCTGTGGACGAGAAAATGAAATTCTTTACACCAGCTTTAACCACTGCAGCCATTAGAGCCCGCGATTTCACAGTGTTGTTCAAATAATAGCCCAGTGGATCAACCACTGAATCGGGCACCACAATGGAGCCTGCAAAATGAATGACGGCATCAACTTTATGATCCTTGATTATTTTTTCAACCAAAGCTTCATCGCCGATATCGCCTTTGATCAGCTTGGCCTGCGGGGCAATGGCCCAAGCAAATCCTGTAGTCAGGTTGTCCAGCACAACAACATCTTGGCCAGCATCTGTCAGTGCCAAAACCATGTGACTTCCAATATAGCCTGCGCCACCCGTAACCAATACCGTCATTGCCGTCTCCAAATCTTAATGAAATATCAATATGGAACCTTTTAGTTTAAAGTGAATTACTATCAGATATGCGAATGCAACTCCTCGTTGCCATAGTTAAGGTTTCGTTACATGATTAGACCCATCAGAAAAGCTGTATTTCCCGTCGCAGGACTTGGCACAAGGTTTTTACCTGCCACCAAAGCCATGCCCAAAGAGATGCTGACGGTGGTTGATAAGCCCCTCATCCAAATCGTGGTGGAAGAGGCACGCGAGGCCGGAATTGAACATCTTATATTTGTAACCGGTCGCAATAAAAGTGTGATCGAAGATCATTTTGACAAGCAATATGAACTTGAATCCACATTGCGCAAGCGTGGAAAATCTATACAACTTGAGGTTTTAGAAGAAGATTTGCCAGCAGCCGGTGAAACCAGTTTTACTCGCCAGCAAGAGCCTTTGGGATTGGGGCACGCTATTTGGTGCGCGCGGCATTTGGTGGGCAATGAGCCTTTTGCAGTTTTGCTGCCCGACATGATCATTAAAAGTACGCCTAGCTGCCTTGCGCAAATGGTTGCGGTTTATGATGAGCGTGGAGGCGGCAATGTTATTGCAGTTGAAGAAGCGCCATGGGATCAAGTGCATCGTTATGGCGTGGTGGCACCCAAAGATTGGCAAGACAATCATTTCACGATTGATGCTATGGTTGAAAAACCCACTCGTGCTGATGCGCCTTCGAATTTAATCATCTCTGGCCGCTATATTTTGCAGCCGGAAATTTTTGCTGAGATTGAAAAACAACAGCCCGGTGCCGGTGGTGAAATTCAGATTACCGATGCGATGATCAATCTGATGAAGCAGCAACCGTTTCACGGTTTGCGCTTTGAGGGCAAAACTTATGACTGCGGTGATAAGCTCGGTTTCCTTGCCGCCAATGTGGCTTTTGCATTGGAGCGCGATGATTTGGGCCCTGCCTTCAGGCAAGTGCTGCAAGAGGTGGTGGCCAGCCATAATGGATTCTTAAGTTGGAACGCCAGCAACGATCTTTCATCCATCTTGAAAGATTTAAAGGCTGAACCGAAAGCCGTAGAACCTGAGCAGGATATAAAAGTCGCGTCTTAAGCGCTGCGGCTTACGCCTTCATAGACTTCATAGCGTTCACGGGCATGGGCGCGCACGGCATCGCCAAAGGCATTGAACAATTTTGCAGAGTCTGGATTTTGCGCTGCTTTATATTCAGGGTGCCACTGCGTGCCAAAGGCAAATGAGGTGGCCCCTTTCACTGAAATGGCTTCAATAATTCCATCTGGGGCCACAGCTTCAATGTTCAGGCCGTCACCCAATGTTTTAACCCCTTGGCGATGAATGCTGTTCACTTGCGTTTCGGTTTTGCCCAAAATGCGATTGAGAAATCCGCCTTTGGTGATGTTCACACCATGGCTGGCAGCATATCGCACATCGGTATCGTCAGATTTTTGAGCGCGATGATCGAGCCGTCCTTCGCCCCGTTGCAATTCTGTTTCCAAGCTGCCGCCCATCACCACATTGAGTTCTTGAAAGCCACGGCAAATGCAAAATAAGGGAATGCCACGATCGATGACCGCGCGGATAAGCTTCAACGTGGTGCCGTCGCGGTTATGGTCATAGGGTTCGTGGTCGGTTGAGGCACTTTCGCCATAATGCGGCGGATGCACATTGGAGACAGCCCCCGTCATGAGAATGCCGTCGAAGTGGTCAAGCAAGGAATCGAGGTTGAGCACATCAATCATTGACGGGATCATCACCGGTAAAACGTGGGAAACCTCGGCCAATGCGCGGACATATTTATCGCCGAGTGAATGAAACAGAAAACCGGAGTTTTCATAAGTGTCAGCGGGCAGGCCGACCAGGGGCAGGGCATTGGACATTCACATCACTTTCAAATCAGTGGAAATATGAATTTCCAGATTACCCCTAAGATGGCTGCGATTGCTAGGGTTTTTGGGATTCCGATTTTGGCATAGAGCAATGCAAGCCCTGCAATGATGGACACTGCAAAGGCAGCGGCGTCAAAGGTGCTTGGGTCTGGCCACCACAACGGAATTGGGCCCTGCAGGCGGGTGACATTCACAAACAACACATGCAGGCCAAACCAAATGGCGAGATTCAAGATAACACCGGCAACCGCTGCAGTGATGCGGGAAAGGGCCGAAGCCATGCGCGGCATGTTTTGCAGGTGGACCACATAAGGCGCACCAGCAAATATCCACAGGAAGCAGGGTACAAACGTCATCCACAGAAATATGACGCTGCCGAGAAATCCGGCCCACAGGCTGCCTTGCGCCTTGGTTGCAGCGGTGAAGCCCACAAATTGCCCGACCAGAATGAGCGGCCCCGGGGTGGTTTCAGCCAAGCCTAATCCATCCATCATTTCTGCAGTTGTCAGCCAGTGATGAAGCTCCACCACATCTTGGCCCATATAGGAGAGCACTGCATAGGCGCCGCCAAAGGTCATCACGGCGAGTTTCGAGAAGAAAACCGCCAAGGCCGGATAAGTGTGGGCACTGCCAAATATTACATTGAGCAAAAACAGGGGGGCAAACCAGATGGCCAACCACACAAGAATAGTTTTCACTGTTGATTGCCAATTGGGAAATTGCGTGAGTGCTGAGGTAGGTGGTTGATTTTTGTGAGGAAAGAAAATTCCAAGTGCGGCGGCCACCGCGATGACCAGTGGAAAGGGCAGGCCAAAACAAAATAATGCAATGAAGGAAAATGCAGCGATAGCCCAATCAAGATTTCCTTTAAGGGCTTTTTTCGAAACACGCAAAAGAGCTTCTAAAACAATGACGAGTACTGCCGCCTTAACACCCCAAAACAGGCCTTCGACCAAGGGCAGTTTTCCCAGTGTCGCATAAAGAATCGAGAGAGCCAAAATTGTGAACGCACCCGGAAGCACGAATAGCAATCCCGCAGTAAGGCCGCCTTTTAGACCATGTAATTTCCAACCAATATAAGTGGCCAGTTGCATGGCTTCCGGCCCCGGAAGCAACATGCAGAAATTGAGCGCGTGAAGAAATTCTTTCTCATCGATCCATTTGCGCTCATCAATCACTTCGCGGTGGATGAGTGCAATTTGACCGGCGGGACCGCCAAATGACAAAAGGCCGATGCGGAGCCAAACCTTTCGAGCTTCGGCAAATGTTGCCATCATCAAAACTTTGTCTGTCTCGCAACGCGGGCCAACACATGGGTTGCGATGCGCGCTGCGGTGACTGCAGCTGCGCCGTTGTGATCTCGCGCGGGCACAAATTCAACCATGCTGAACCCTGCAATGCGTGCTTTGGCAGCAACGGCTTCAATCAGGTTGGTCACCTGCAGATAGGTGAGGCCGCCCGGTGAAGCATGGGCGACTGCTGGCATTACAGATGAATCAAGCACATCAAGATCCAGCGCTATCAGGCAATCTGAATCGAGCTCGATGTGCTGAATAACGCTTTCAATTCCATGTTTGTGAATCGTGTTGCTGGGCACAATATGGGCGCCCCAATCCTGAGCAATTTTCACTTCCTCGGGCCTTGCACTGCCAATGCCATGCGCGCCCGCTTGAACTATGCGCCAAACATGTGCTTGTTCAGAAGCGCGGCGCATGGTGCTGGAATAACCATTGCGTTCCTTATAGCGCTCCTCACGCCAATCAATATGCGCATCGATTTGTAAAATCGTGATGGGAGGCCCACCTGAGAAGGCTTTGATAAAAGGGATGGGCGTTGAATCATCGCCGCCAAACATGATGGGAACGGCGCCTGCGCTGAGGATCTTGCGCGTGGTTGCCTCGATCTTTTGTCGATTGCCAGCACCGTCCGACGTTTTGGTTGGGAGGTTGCCTAAATCCACGGCTTTGAATGTGGCATCTGGAAAGAGGGGGCCATCAAAATCATAATCCCAGTGATGGGCCCATTCGGCGTCTTCTTTAAGCGCAAGCCTGAAACTATCGGCCGCTTTGGCATGAATGCGATTGTCGATGCCTTTATAGGGCGTGCCGTGGGGTGCGCCAAACACGGCCAGATTGGCTTTGGCTGGTGTGCGGGCTGAAACTGTGCCCATAAAAGCTGGAATTTTGCGCGTGGTGGTCATTGCCGCAGTGTGCCGAGATTTAAGTTAAGCTGCAACATCTGACTGAATTTCATTTTTGGAAGTGGAACTTGGCCAGCGCAGGCGTGCCGCCGGAAGGGTGAGGCTGGCTTCAGTGCCAAACCCTTCCGCACCCTTCAGAGTAATATCTCCGCCATGCAACCTGGCAATGCGCCGTGCAATGGAAAGGCCCAATCCCACCCCACTAAAGCGCCTTGTGCTGCCTTCATCAAGTTGGACAAAAGGCTCAAACACGCGTTCTGCATCTTCGGCACTCATGCCAATGCCGGCGTCTCGGATCGAGATCAGCAATTGATCATCACGACCGCGCTTCATGTCGATGTTGACGATGGTTTTGACCGGCGAAAATTTTATAGCGTTGGTCAATAGATTGACCAGAACTTGCTTCAATCGCGTTAGGTCGCCTGTGAGATTGACATCTTCCTGAACACGCGCGACGATGGAAATATCAGATTTTGTGGCTTGGTTGCGACAGATTTTTACCGAGGCTTCGATTAGTTCGGCAACGTCAATATCTTGATCTGTCATACGCAATACGCCACGCTCCACGCGCGTTGCATCGAGAATATCGTTGATCAATCCTTGCAGTTGTTTAGCGCTTTCTAAAATCGTTTCGAGATAGGTCTTGCGATTGCTGGGTGAGATGGCATCGCCATGACTGTCATTCAAAACTTCGCTAAAGCCAACGATGGCAGTGATCGGCGTTCGGAGCTCATGGCTGATAACGGCCAGAAACTGTGATTTTGCTGAACTTGCTTGTTCTGCTGCTTCCTTTGCAGCGCGCACCGCCATTTCTGAAAGCTGTTGCTGTGTAATATCGCGGCACACGCCATCGTGGCCTTGAAAGAGGCCGTTATCATCGAATTTTGCGCGGGCCGATATTTGCCAATAGTTTGGGTGATCACTTGAGTGGGTTGTCAAAACGAGATTTATAATTTGACTCTGTTCAGCAAAGTGTTTGGCAAGATTTTCAAAGGCCTGTGCCGCAAAGGCAGGCTCTAGAATGTTGTGAAGGTTTTCCCCGAGCAGGCTGCCGTTGGCCAGACCGAGGAATGAATTCAAACGGGGAGAATGATATGTGATATCTCCGTACTGATTGGTTTCCCACAGCCAATTGCTGGTTTCACGTTCTAAATCATTGAGCAAAAGTTTTATGGTTTTATTTTGCTTTCGTTGGGCATTTTCAATTTTGACTGTCCGGCGAAATTCCTGATGGAGCACAACAATCATTGTCACAAGTGCTGCACCAAATAGTAAGCAAATGAGCGCGCCGATGAGATTGTGGTCTGCCAGACTGAGATAAACACATATGCTGATGACCACTGCTAGAAATGAAGTGTAGGTTATGGCGCTGGCGGGAAGGCGGAGCAAAGTCAAAATGCCCACCGACATCATTGCCAGCACAATGCCAAAAATAATAAAGTTTGAGCCTTCGGTTGTAGTTTTGCTAAAGATGATAGGCGGCACAGACCATACGATGGCCAAAAAAAAGGCAGCGGCAAAAATCTGTTTTGAGAAAATGGTGTGGCGATCTGTTTTCTTAATGGGTGAATTCCACCGCATAAAAATGGCGAGAAACGCGCTACCAGCCAGTAAGACGGACGCTTGCCATAATGCTAAAACCAATGTGGAAGTAGTTTTTACGGCAATCGCATGAATCGTCAGGGCTGCAATGAAGTGAAAAAGCACCAAAACTGGCACAGGTCGCATGGTTTCTTGCAACTGCTTTTGGCCAAACGTCGTATTGTAGTCAGTGTCAACGTTCCACAGCTGACCCGGCTCTGGCTCGTGATATAGCAAATGTTTATCTAACATAGGTCCGCCGCATCCCACGAATCAAAGGCAACTATATGCTATTTTAAATTGATTGTGTTGTTGCAAACCTGTGTCAGAGAAGCGCCTCTGTTCTGATTGGATTATGAATGTCTGAAATTATTCTACCCCCTGGTCATCCTCCTATTTTGCCCCGCAAGGTGGGATTGCTTCTCATGAACCTCGGCACGCCTGAGGGCACAGATTATTGGTCCATGCGGCGTTATTTGAAGGAATTTCTGTCTGATCCTCGCGTCATTGAAGTGAACAGGGTGTTGTGGTGGCTAATTCTGAATGTGGTTATTCTCAGCTTCAGGCCCAGTAAAAGCGGCCATGCTTATGCGCAAGTTTGGAATAAAGAACGCAATGAATCACCGTTGAAAACCTTTACGCGGTCTCAAGCTGAAAAAGTTGCAGCGGCTTTTTCATCTCAGAAAAAATTGGTTGTCAGTTGGGCCATGCGTTATGGCAGGCCGCCTGTGGCCGAGCAGTTGCAAGCTTTGCAAGCCGCTGGCTGTGACCGGATTGTGTTGTTTCCGCTCTATCCGCAATATAGTGCGGCGACCACGGCCACTGCGCTGGATAAGGCTTATGATGCTTTGAAAGAGATGCGCTGGCAGCCTGCCATTCGCACCGTGCCGCCTTATTTTGATCACCCGGCTTATATCGATGCTATTGCGGCGAGCTTGAATGAGCACTTGGCCACGTTAAGCTGGAAGCCTGATCGCATTCTTATCGCGTTTCACGGTTTGCCGCGGGAATATCTCGACAAGGGTGATCCTTATCATTGCCATTGCCAAAAGACGGCGCGATTGGTGCGGCAAAAATTGGGTTTGTCTGCTGATTTTGCACAAATTGTCTTTCAATCACGCTTTGGCCGCGCCGAATGGCTGAAGCCCTATGCGCAAGACACTGTGGAGGCATTGCCAGAGCAGGGTGTTAAAAATCTTGTGATGATTTCGCCCGGTTTTGCATCAGATTGCGTTGAAACCCTTGAGGAATTGGCGATTGGTTTGGCTGAGACGTTTCACGAAAATGGCGGTGTTAATTTTTCAGTTGCGCCGTGTTTGAACGATAGCCCGCACTCGATAAAACTTCTCACTTTACTGGCTAATGAGGAATTAAAAGATATTTTGTGAATTAAAACCTTGACAGATCTTGATTTTTAGTTTAGACTTCCTATTTGTTCAGCAGAAGAGGGCGAGAATCATGGGTTTTGACGGTATCGGCGTTTCGGTTTTGGTTTTTGCGGCAGTTGTCGTGTTCTTTCTGTTGCGCTCCATCCGCATGGTGCCACAGGGCTATAACTACACTGTTGAGCGGTTTGGCCGCTATGTTCGAACCCTTCACCCGGGCCTAGGTTTGATTGTTCCGTTCACGGACCGTGTGGGCCATAAACTGAACATGATGGAACGGGTTTTACCTGTGCCCTCGCAAGAGGTGATCACGCGCGACAACGCGATGGTGACAGTTGATGGTGTTGCATTTTTTCAGGTGCTTGACGCGGCAAAAGCTTCTTATGAAGTTTCAGAATTAGAAAATGCCATTCTCAATATGGTGATGACCCAAATTCGAACTGTGATGGGCTCGATGGAGCTTGATCATCTGCTGTCGCAGCGTGATGAGATTAATCACAAGCTTTTGGGTGTTGTTGATCAAGCCACGCAAGGCTGGGGCGTGAAGATGACGCGCATCGAAATTAAAGACATTAACCCGCCGCGCGATTTGGTCGAATCCATGGGCCGACAAATGAAAGCCGAGCGCGATAAACGCGCCAACATTCTCGAAGCTGAAGGCCATCGCAGCGCTGCTATTTTAAAAGCGGAAGGCGAAAAGCAATCGATCATGCTGCAAGCCGAAGGCCGCAAGGAAGCAGCTTTCCGCGAAGCTGAGGCGCGCGAGCGCAGTGCCGAAGCTGAAGCCAAAGCCACGCAATTGGTGAGTGACGCTATTTCCAAAGGCAATGTGCAGGCGATCAATTATTTTGTGGCAAATAACTATGTGAAAGCACTGGAAGCTTTAGCCTCTGCGCCCAATCAAAAAGTTTTGATGTTGCCGGTTGATGCCACTTCCATTTTAGGATCGATTGGCGGCATTGCTGAAATTGCCAAGGAAGCCTTTGGCAATTCTGAGCTGCCCAAGAAAAAATAGGATTTCACATGGAACAGATTTTTCCCGTTTTGGGCGGCTATTTTTGGTGGGTAGCGGCAGGCCTTCTGCTGATTGCCGAAATGACCATGCCCGGATTTTTCATGTTGTGGCTGGCCTTTGCTGCGGCGCTGACGGCGCTGGCTGATTATGCTTTTCATTTGAGTTGGGTGGGCGAAGTTTTTTCTTTCGCGGCATTTAGTTTCATCTCGGTGCTGGGCTCATGGCGTTTCGTGATGTCGGGCCGCCATGCCTTATCTGACAGTCCGCACCTCAACCAAAAACATAACGGATTTGTGGGGCGCACATTTATTTTAGACAAAGCGATTGTGCATGGCAGCGGGAAAATTAAAGTTGAAGACGCCTTATGGGATGTTGACGGACCCGATCTTGACGCAGGATCACGCGTGAAAGTGATTGGTGTGCAAGGTTTGCGGCTTGTTGTGGAAGCGCTTTAGATTTGGGTCATTTTTGAAAGATGCAAACCGAATAACTTTCCCTCCCCTTTTTCAGGGGAGGGCAGGGTGGGGTTGGCGGATCATCCGCAATGTTTGAAAATGTGACTCGCTGAACGAGCCCCACCCCGCCCTCCCCTCTGAAGTAGGGGAGGGAGAAGAGGTCTTTTAATCACGGGATCAGAATCAACCAGAAGCCCGGCCCCCGCCTGCGCGGGGGTGACAGTTTGAGGGAAATTTTGGTTTTCTTGAGCAACCAACACCTTAATTCTGGGTCGTGCCCACATAAGTGTAAGGCAGTTGAATATATTCAAGTGTGCGATGCGCAGCCAAGCCTGCTGTGGTTTCCTTTAAAGGCGTTGCATCCAGCAATTCCTGCAAATTCAGGCCAATGGCAAAATATGGCTCGCGGCGCAACTCTGCGCCGGCTGCTTTTTCAGCAGGTGAAAAACCTCTCGCGAAATATCCGGCTTGCAACTCTACAAAGCGTAACGGTGTTTTTTCAAATTGTTCAAAGCCGCTGAGCTTGAGGGCCAAAACATATTTTTGCCCTTCATAATCATTGAACATGTTAAAATCTGACAAGCTACCTTTGTTGATATATTCCATGCGGAAATCAAGTTTGTTGGCCAGTTGTGGCACTGTGTTGCGCAGCACTGAAAAGCCAGCGCCAATGCCATCAGCTATTAGATCTTCTTTTGAAAATCCATAGTCTGAAGAAAAGCCATCAAAAATTTCTACTGAGGATTGTACGCCAAAAGCCAGCAATGCGCCCGTGACCGCAGCACCTGTTAGATTATCGGTTGAGTGGGCGATGCGTTGGGTGAAATAGTCGGCATATAAATAAGTAGAATATGCGTGGCCTAATTTATCCATGCCCAAAGCATAAGTGTCTGAACCAAACCATCCTTCATTGGAAAAATGGAATGATTTTTGGCCCCAGCCAAAACTGCTTGTGCCATAATAAACATTAAGCCCCAAAATGCCGATCAGATCCAACGACACCAGAGAACTTTGATCAAGAAAAGTGTCGAAGCCATAAGGGCCAATATCAGGGGTTTCAATGCGCCGCAGGGCAAAATGGATGCGGCCTTCACCGGGCTCAGAAAAGGCGGCAGGCTCTATAAGATAAGGTGGAGGTGACGGCAAATTCACGCTTGTTGAAACATCGGCAAATGTCGGAAATTTTTCAAACTGAGAAATCTTCGAAATATCAAAGGCCGACTGGTCTGCGCATGCTGCTGTCGAGAACAATGACAGAGTAATTGCCCCACATAATACCACTTTGGTTTTCATTCCATTGTCTCGACTACTGATTCCGCGGCTCTTTTAATAGACTGTGACATCTCCAGCGACAACCTCCGATTTGCACGTTTTCAACCCACGCCAATGCGCAAAAGATCGTGGATATGAACAAGACCTGTGGGCCTGCTGTTTTCGACAACAAACACCGATGTGATTTTTGCGGCGTTCAAGCGTTCCAGAGCTTCACTGGCAAGCATATCTGGTGTGATGGTTTTCGGATCTGCAGTCATGATGTCATCGACTTTTTGCTGCAACAATTGCGGGCTCATATGGCGGCGCAAATCGCCATCGGTAATGATGCCGATTAATTTTCCAGTAGTGTTCACAACGCCAATGCAGCCGAATGATTTACTCGACATTACCACCAGTGCGTCGCTCATGGCTGAACCTGCTTCAACCAAGGGCAGGGCCGCTTGGCCGTGCATCACATCTGACACATGCTTCAACTGCGCGCCCAGTTTGCCGCCGGGATGAAATTCACGAAAATCTTGTGGGGTGAAGCCCTTGTCTTCGAGAAGGGCTATGGCCAGCGCATCACCTAAGGCCAGTTGCAACAATGTGGAAGTGGTGGGGGCCATGCCGATGGGGCAGGCTTCTTGGGCTTTTGGCGTTTGCAATAAAATATCAGCGGCTTTAGCCAGTGCACTTTCTGGCTTTGAACAGATGGCGATGAGGGGCACTGAAAAGCGCTGCGTGTAATCCAACATATCGCGCAGCTCAGCCGACTCGCCGGAGTTTGATAAAATCAACACCACATCTTGTGGGGTGATCATGCCAAGGTCGCCGTGGCTGGCTTCGGCGGGGTGGACGAAATTTGCAGGGGTTCCTGTGCTGGCTAAGGTGGATGCGATTTTGCGGCCCACATGGCCCGATTTTCCCATGCCAGAAACAATCACCCGGCCTTGGGCCTTTGTGATCATGTCCACAGCATCGGCTATGGCCTCGCCTAATTCTTGTGTGCTGGCTGCTGTGAGGCTGGCCAAACCATCGCGCTCAATTTCAAGTGCACGCGTGGCTGAAGCACGCCATTTGGCGCGTTGTTGGGCAGGGGGAATTTGGGTTTTCATCGGTCAATCATAGTGCGGAGCAGGCAAAAAGGGCAAGACCAGAGAAAGACTCCATTAACCATGTTTTGGCAGGGTGCAATTTGACTGGAGTTTTGTTTTGTGCGTCTGTTGAGAACCATGCGTGGTGTGTGTGCGGTGGCACTGCTTGTTAGCAGTGCCAATCTTGCCCATGTGCAACAGGCATTGGGCCAAGAGGCTGATGTTCCGGTGACGACTGTGATGAACAGTATTCCCGTGGCCCAAGATGAACCTGTTCCGGTTGTTAAAAAACGTGCGAAAACAGATTCTTATGCCGCAATTGGCGTTGACGCTGGGGGGCTTCGGCTGTTTCCATCGCTTGAAATTGGCACTGTGTTTTCAACCAATGCTGCAAAATCTGCTGGCACTAAAAAAGCTGATATCGGGTTGAATTTAAAGCCTAGTCTGCGCTTTGAAAGCGATTGGTCGCGCCACAGTTGGACAGGCTCTGCCACGGCGGATTGGCAGCGCTTCAAAAATGAAGATGATCTTTCAACCCTGACAGGGGCTGCCGAAACGGCTTTTCGCCTTGATATTCGCCACACCACCCATGCTGATTTTAAAACCAGCTTTACGGCAAACCAAACCGGCGTTGAAAACAGTCAAGTGCCAAAAACTGCGGCCAGTGCCAGGCGCGATTACAATTTTGCAACATCAGCGGCTTTGACCCATGATTTTGGTGGGTTAGAGACGACTGCCAAATTGGGCTTGGTGCGTGGCATTTATGATGATGTGGCTTTGGTAGGCGGCGGCACGGAAAGCAATACCGACCGCAACTATTTTGAACCCACACTCAGCCTTCGTGGCGTGCTGGGTTATTCCAACGCGCCTCTGCGGCCCTTTGTTGAGGCCTCTTACACTCCGCGCTTTCATGACCAGACTTTGGACCGTAATTTACAAAAGCGCGACTCGCGAGGGCTGGCCCTTTCAGCAGGTGTGACTTTTGATGATGGCCCGATTTGGACGGGTGAGATGGCACTCACCTATTTGCGCCGCAGCTATAGTGATGCTGCTTTAGACACAGCCAATGCAGTGGGCTTGACCGCGAATGTGAGTTGGAGGCCAACAACGCTGACCACAATTTTAGCGACAACCGGACTTTCGCTTGATGATGTGGCCACACAGAATGTTTCAGCCAGCAAAAATTGGACCAGCACTTTAGATCTCACACAATCGCTTCGTGAAAATGTTGATCTTTTGGTTGGAACATCAGTGGCTTTGCAAAATATTAGCAACACCACTGATCGAACCACCACTGCTAAATTGGGCCTGGATTGGAAAGTGAACCCCAACATGACAGCGGGCATCACCTATCAAGGAACATGGTTCACAGCAGGCAGCGGCACAGGCAACTATGACGAACAACGCCTGATGAGCAGCATTATTTTGAAGCAGTAGCTTCAGACCAAATCGGGCAACTTACTCAGGCTATCAATTGTTGCCGCTGGTTTGCCGGGGATGTGGTCGTTTACGCTGGGGCTTCGTGCGATTTTCACCACTTGAAAACCAAATTGCGCGGCAGCTTGGGCGTCCCAGCTGTTGGCTGAGATGAAACAAATAGAGGGCGTGTCTTGAATGTGCAGCTTTTGCATGGCGAGGCGGTAGACCCTTCGGCTGGGTTTATAGATGCCCACTTCTTCAACCGAGAGCACATGCTCAAATAATTTATCAAGGCCCACATGGCGCACCGCAGAGTCTAACATTAAAGGGCTGCCGTTGGAGAGAATGGCACAGCGTTTTCCTTTGGCGCGCAGGGCCTGCAGTGTTGCTGCCACGTCATCATAGGCATCGAGCTTCAAATAGAGCGTCATCAATTCATCAGCAAGATCAGGCTCGGTGATGTTGTGGAACTCTAAAACATAATCCAGCGCATCTCGCGTCACGGTCCAGAAATCAGCGTGGGTTCCCATAAGGCTGCGCAACCATGTATATTCCAATTGCTTTTGCCGCCAGAGCTTGGCGATCTCGGGGGCTTTTTCGCCGATGGTGTTGGCTAGTTTTTCAACGGGAGTGGCCACATTAAACAACGTGCCATAAGCATCAAACACGCACGCTTGAATGCCTTCCAATTTTTTAAAGAGATCGCCCGCCATGGCGAGAACAATAATCAGCCAATGGTGCCAAGGCTAGGGAAATTTTGGATGAGCCAATAGGAAAGGGTTTGCATTGATCCGGTGAGGAACATCACACCCGTGAGCACCAGCAAAGCGCCCATGAATTTTTCAACAAGGCCGAGTTTGGATTTGAATTTTGCGAAAAAACCCAAAAACACATTCACACTGGCAGCGGCAATCATGAACGGAATGCCAAGGCCGAGAGAATATATAGCGAGGAGGGCTGCACCTTTGGTTACACTTTCGGTGCTGGCGGCGATTGATAATATGGCGGCGAGAACAGGGCCGATGCAAGGAGTCCAGCCGAAGGCAAAGGCCAAGCCCACCGAATAGGCCCCAATCAGGCTGAGCGGCTTTTTATCCTGATGGTAACGCACTTCGCGGCTGAGAAAGCCTAATTTGAAGACACCCAAGAAATGCAAACCCATGATGATAATGAGTACGCCTGCCAGCTGTGACAGCAGCGGCAATTGCGAACGCACGGCTTGGCCGAAATAAGATGCCGTTGCCCCCAGTGCCACAAACACTGTGGTGAAGCCCAGCACGAAGAAAAACGAGGCGATAAGAACCCGCTTATAATTGCCTGCTTTCTCTTCGTTCTGAGACGATTTCAAATCATCCAGCGAAACGCCACTGATGAAAACCAAATAGGGCGGCACCAGCGGCAGAACGCAGGGACTGAGAAAGCTGATCACACCGGCAAAGGCGGCAGCACCAATTGAAACATCTATTGCCATTGTCTTCCATTGGCAGGGGTGGTTGCCACGCGCAATGCAACTCTTCGTCGCGACGATCACAAACGCTTGACATGGCTTTGTATGTAATATTATAACATTACATGTTGAGGAAAGACCCATGAACAGAACCCTATTTGCCGCCGTCTTATTGTTATCAACCAGCATTTCAGCACTGGCTGCTCCAAAAGTTGTTGCCACCATTGTGCCGTTGCACAGTTTGGTGGCTAGCGTGATGGAGGGTGTGGGGGAGCCTGAACTTTTGTTGAAGGGTGTGAACTCTGAGCATCAGGCGAGTTATTCACCGCAGCAGATTGCTGATCTTGGCCATGCGGATGTGGTGTTTATTATTGGTGATAATTTGGAAGTGAAGCTGGGTGAAATTAGCGGCACAGATGCTGTGAATGGCAAGACATTTGTGAAGATGAATTTGGCCGAGGGTGTGATCAAACATCACATTCGTGAAGGGGGCACTTGGGAGGTGGATGGTGACGAACCCGCCACCGGCAACACCGTGGACCCGCATATATGGCTTGATCCTGAAAATGCTAAGGCGATGACAAAAGCGATTGCGGCAGCGCTGTCGCAAGCCGATGCTGGCAATGCGACCATTTATAACGCAAATGCCGAGAAGGAAATTGCCGCGTTGGATGCCCTTGAAACTGAAATTAAAGTCACGCTGGAACCTGACAAAGGCAAGCCCTTCATTGTGTTCCATGATGCTTACCAATATTTTGAGCGGCGCTTTGGCATGACGGCAGTGGGCAGCATTTCAGACTACACAGCAACGCCGCCATCAGCGGCGCGGCTGGAAGTCATTCGCAATAAAATTAAATCAAGCAATGCCGTGTGTGCGTTTCGGGAGCCGCAATTTTCAGATGCTGCGGTTTCGGTGGTGACCGAGGGAAGTGCGGCCAAGCTCGGCGTGCTTGATCCTATTGGCGCTAAACTTGCCCCTGGTGCCCAAGCCTATTTTGAATTGCTGCGCGATGTGACCAAGAACCTAAAAGATTGTTTAGGCGGCTAGAGCTTCACTCTTTTGCCGCAATATAGCATCATTCACCTTCAAGATTCGAAGGATGAATGGTGCTTAAATATACTCTTTTTTTTATTGCTATGGGTCCTGCCTTGGCGCAGGCCCACCCGCATGTGTGGGTGGATATGCACAGTGATGTGGTGTTCACGGCAGATGGCAAAATTGCAGGCATTGATATGGAGTGGACCTTTGATGATGGTTATGCTGCTGAAGCGCTGGATGGCATGGACACCAATAAAGACGGTGAATATAGCCAAGCTGAGTTGGCCCCGCTGACCAAAGAAAATTTGGATTCACTGAAAGATTATAAATATTTTGTGTTTCCCAAAGCGGGCGACAAATTTTTAGAAACGGCACCACCCATTAATGCTGGGCAAACTTACAATGGAAAAAAACTGCAACTGCATTTTGAAATTCCATTGAAGGTGCCTTACGACCCGCACAAAAATGATTTCTCTTATAAAATCTATGACCCCGAATTTTTTATTGAATTTGATTATAATAAAGAAGACCCGGTGGGGATGCAGGATGGGATGCCAGCAGATTGCACTTATAGTTTGAAGCCTGTGCCCACTGATGCTGAACTTAATTCCACATTGGCCATGCTGGCCACCAAAGATAAATCGTGGAAGCCCGAAAATGGTGAAGATTTTGGTGCGCTGTTTGCGCAACCGGTGATTATTTCATGCAAGTGATCATCCGCATTGCTATTTTGTTTTTATTGATGTTCGCTGTGGCAGCACCCGTGCAGGCGCAAGCAACACCGGAAGTGGCACCCAATATGGTGATCAAAAAGCGGCAACTTCTGGTGCAACCGCGCGATGCCAATGGCAACATTATCATCACCTCATTTTGGGAAGATCCGGTGCTGTGGGCCCGCGACCAACAGCAGGCATTTTATGGCACGATTAATTCCTCATTGCGGGTTTTAAAATCAGGATCATCAGTTGCTGCAGCATGGACATTGCTGGTGCTGGGTTTTGGCTATGGCGTGTTTCATGCCGCTGGCCCGGGCCATGGCAAAGTGGTGATTTCATCATGGTTGCTGGCCAGTGAGAATGATTTGAAGCGCGGGCTTTTGGTGGCATTTTTAAGCTCGCTTTTTCAAGCACTCACGGCAATTACTGTGGTGAGCGTTTTGCTGTTGCTGGTGGCCAGTGTGGGTGCTGTGGTGCGCGATATCACCGGTTATTTGGAATCGGCCAGTTATGCGATGATTTTTGGGTTGGGCCTTTATATGATTTATTTGGCCACTCGTGGGTGGTTTAAAAAACCTGCTGCCGAAATTAAATTTGAAATTGTCAATCCACATTTTGATCATGCCCACGGTAATGCGGGTCATGTTCACGATGCCAATTGCGGCCATGCCCATGCACCCAGCCCGCAAGAGGTGCGCGGTGATGATTGGTCATTAAAAAAAGCGCTCACACTTTCAATTGCTGTGGGCCTTCGGCCATGCACGGGGGCAATTTTAGTTTTGCTTTCTGCCAATGCACTGGGGCTCTATTGGGCGGGCATCGCCTCAACTTTGGCCATGGGGTTTGGCGTGTTCCTCACCGTAGCGATGATTGCGACAATCACCGTTTACGGTAAAAATTTCGCACTGAGATTTGCAGGTGGGGATAGCAGAAGTTTATCGCAAATCGTAAGTGTCTTACGGTTGGGCGGTGGTGTGGTCGTAGCCTTCATGGGCGCTATTTTGTTTTTGGGTTCACTTGGTCGAAACAGTGGGATGTTGTGATGAATAAATGGTTGGTTTTAGCTTTATTGGTGGTGCTGTGTTTGGCGGTGGGAAGCCTTGCTGGCTATATGACGGCGCAATCAGTGGTCACGTGGTATCCCACTTTGGTGAAGCCTTGGTTTAATCCACCCTCATGGCTCTTTGCTCCGGTGTGGACCGTGCTTTACATCATGATGGCCATTGCCGCGTGGCTGGTGTGGCTGCGCAAAGGCTCACTGGTTTTGTTTTATGTGCAGCTGGCTTTGAATTTTCTATGGACGTTTTTATTTTTCAATCAGCAAGCACCGGGCCTTGCGTTGATTGAGATTGTTGCCATGTGGCTTGCAATATTGGCGACACTGCTTGGCTTCTGGAAAATTGATCGCAGAGCCGGATGGCTGCTGGTGCCTTATCTGGCGTGGGTGAGTTTTGCAGGTTTTCTGAATGCTAGCATTTGGTGGTTGAATTAGGGGTCAATTAAAATCAGCATTTAAAATGCGTAATCAAAAACTGGTCATCCCGACTTTCGTCGGGATGACAATAGAAAAAGAAATACTGCTCTACCGCGTCGCCTCTTCCAAGAACAACTCTCGCATCTTGCGCACCACTGGTCCAACCTGTCCGCCGCCTATTCTGTGGCCATCAATCTCAGTGATGGGCATTACGAATTGGCTGGCGCTTGTTAAAAAGGCTTCATCGGCTTTATAGGCTTCATCTGGTGTGAACAGGCGTTCTTCGATTTCCACACCGTGCTCGGATGCCATGCGGAACAGGGCGCGTCTGGTGCAGCCGGCTAAGATGCGGTTGCTCAACGGGCGTGTGATAATTTTATTGCCGACGACGATATAAGCATTCGAACTTGTGCCTTCAGTGATGTAGCCATCTTCCACCATCCAACCTTCGGCGGCACCTTTTTCATAAGCGTCTTGTTTGCCCAGCACGGGGGCCAGAAGCATTATGGATTTTATGTCTCGGCGCAGCCATCTGATATCTGGCGTGGTTACCACTTTCACGCCGGTTTTGGCGTTGGGGTTGTCGACGAGGTTCATTACTTGCGGGAAGGCCACCAGCGACGATTTTATATCTTTTGGAAAGTTGAACATGCGGTCGGCAACACCACGTGTCACCTGCATGTAAATTATACCTTCCTTAAGGTTGTTCTTCGCGATCAATTGAGTGTGGACTGTGGTTAATTCTTCCTTGCTGCAGGGCCAGGCCATTTGCAATTCGCTGAGTGAGCGGTCCAAGCGCTCGTTATGGGCATCGTGATCGACCAGTTTGCCATTCACCACGGGGGTGACTTCATAGACGCCATCGGCGAACAGAAAGCCGCGATCAAAGATGGAAACTTTGGCTTGGTCTTCCGGCAAGTATTGTCCATTTACATAGGCGATGCGGCTCATTTTAACCCCTTATGGTGCAGTGCGAAGCTTGGGGGTTGGTTTAGCCTGTGCGGGCAGCTACAAGCAAGGGCATCGTCAATAACGCGCAAGGTTACCCGTGAAGTCAAAAATAACGGACAGTGCCATTAAGGCCATGTTGGAGCAGGAAACCAAGCTCTATGTTCAACGTAACCCCAAATCTCAGGCGCTCTCCGTGAAGGCTTCAAACCATTGGCTGCGTGGTGTTCCTATGC
The DNA here is from genome assembly GCA_025359215.1 of Hyphomicrobiales bacterium. Lineage (GTDB taxonomy): Bacteria > Pseudomonadota > Alphaproteobacteria > Rhizobiales > Aestuariivirgaceae > Aestuariivirga. The sequence goes on along the minus strand of JANYHE010000049.1, from coordinate 26,382 downwards.
ACTGGATGGTGGATTGGGGTTTGCCGTTCCCGCTGTTTGTGGAAAAGGCGCAAGGGGCCACACTCACCGATGTTGATGGCCACGATTATTCTGATTTCTGTTTAGGTGACACGGGGGCCATGTTTGGCCATGCGCCCAATGCTGTGGCTGATGTGCTGGCCGCAGAAGCGCAGAATGGCTTTACGACAATGCTGCCTTCAGCCGATGCCGTTGAAGTTGGCGAGTTGTTAGAGGACCGCTTTGGTCTGTCGTTCTGGCAGGTGACAGCAACGGCCTCGGATGCCAATCGCGCTGTGTTGCGCTGGTGCCGCGCTGTGACGGGGCGCTCCAAGATTCTCGTTTTCAATCATTGCTATCATGGTTGCGTGGATGACACGTTTGTCACGGCTGATAATGGTGTGGTGACCATGGTTGATGGTTTGGTAGGGGAGCCGCGCGACCTGACACTGCACACCAAAGTGGTTGAGTTTAATGATGTGGCAGCGCTTGAAGCGGCGCTGAAAGATCGTGATGTGGCTTGCGTGTTGGCTGAGCCGATTATGACCAATGTGGGCATGGTGTTGCCAGATGTAGGATTCTTAGAAACGCTCCGTGCACTGACGATTGAAACTGGCACATTGTTGATTTTTGATGAGACGCATACATTATCATCTGGACCGCGCGGATATTCCTTTGGTTTGAAGCCAGATGGGCTGGTGTTTGGCAAGCCCATTGCGGGCGGAATTCCGGCGGCGGTTTATGGTTTCAGCGCAGAGGTTGCTTCGCGCATTCAAAATTATCTGAAACGCCGTGGTGATGGTCGTTCTGGCATTGGCACCACGCTTTCAGGTTCCCGCATTCAACTGGCCTTGATTAAAGCCGTGTTGAAAGAATTTTTCACTGAGGAGACTTTTGCTTCCCTTATCGTTCTGGCGCGCAGGCTGGAACGGGGAATTGCCGAAGTTATCATCAAATATGATTTGCCATGGCATATGACCCGCGTGGGAGCCCGCGTGGAGTTTATGTGTTGCGAAGCCCCGCCCAGAAATGGCTATGAGGCTTCAAAAGTGATCCACCAGCCTATTGATGAAGCTGTGCATCACTATCTTCTCAACCGCGGTGTGGTGATCACACCGTTTCATAATATGATGCTCATTTGTCCTGCGACAACTGAGTTAAATGTCAGCACACTGATTAATGAACTTGATCATTGCATTTCAGAGCTGACCAAAACTGGAGACTAAAAAATGCCAATCGTAACGCCAAAGCTTGGAGCCGAAGCGCAAAGATTTCTTGAGGCAAATCTTGATATTGTATCTGTGCAGGTGATCTGGACTGATATGTGCGGTGTAATCCGCGGCAAAGTTCTGCGCCGCGATGAAGTTGTTCCGGCGTGGAATGATGGACGGTTCTTGCCAATCTCCGCACTGGTTTTAGACGTGACCGGACAGGACGTTCCCGAAACGGGACTTGTGTTTGACGAAGGTGACCGCGACATGGTGCTGTGGCCTGTGCCCGGCACATTTGTGCGTGTGCCATGGCTTGAAGAACCAACGGCGCAATATACCGGACACGTGCATGATCTTGATGGCACGCCGCATTATGCTGACCCGCGCAATGCATTGCAGCGCATTGTGAAGCGCTTCAAAGAAGAGTTGGGCATGAACCCGGTGGGTGCTGTTGAGCTTGAGTTTTATTTGATGGACCGCAAGAGTGCTTTGGAAGGTGTTCCTGTATCACCAAAGGCTTTGATCAATGAGCATCGCCCGAAGCATCATCAAGCCTATCATTTGCAAGATACAGATGATTTTGCGCCGTTCTTCAAAGACCTTTATGCCTTCTGCGAAATTCAAGATTTGCCTGCCAAAACTTTGATTTCGGAATATGGCCCCGGCCAGATGGAAATTGTGTTGCGGCACCGCACTGATATTTTAGATGCGTGTGACGAGGGCATTATGTTGAAGCGCTTGATCAAAGCGACCGCCGAAAAGCATGGCCTGTGCGCCACATTTATGGCCAAGCCCTATGCCGATTGGACTGGTTCAGGAATGCACATTCACGTGAGCTTAGAGGGTGAAGACGGCAAGAATTTATTTGCTGCTGATGATCCAACGCAGAATGAATTGCTTCTCAATGCGATTGGCGGGTTGAAAGTGACCATGGCGGAATCCATGTTGATTTTTGCTCCTAACGCCAATTCCTATCGCCGCTTCCGCCGTTCGTCTTATGCGCCGGTTGCAGCAACTTGGGGCATTAACAACCGCACGGTGGCGTTGCGGGTGCCTGCTGGCAATGCCAATTCCTGCCGCATTGAACATCGTCCATCAGGTGCGGATGCCAATCCCTATCTGGTGATGGGTGCGATTTTGGCGGGCATGCATTATGGCATTACTGAAAAAATTGATCCGGGTGCACCAATCACTGGCAATGGCTATGAGCGCCGCGCCAAGCACATTCCGGGCAATTGGTTTGAAGCGATTGATGCGTTTTTCCGCGCTTCAATTCTGAAGGATTATTTCGGCAAAGAGTTTGTCGATACATTTGCAACACTCAAAGAAGTGGAAGCCGACAGGTTCTTTGCTGAGCCCACCATTCGTGATTTCGAGTGGTATTTGCGAACAGTCTAGTCAAATGATGGTAGGCTCGCTAATTGTATGACTTTTAGCGAGCCGCTTTGATTTTACTGGAACTGTTTTATGCATAAAAGTTTTATTGCTCTGGATTGGGGCACAACATCATTCCGCGCTTATTTGGTGGGTGCCAATGGAGCGGTGAAAGATCAATTCGCCAGCCCTGAAGGCATTCTTGCGGTTAAAGATCAAGGTTTTGAAGCCGTGCTGGAAAGCCATATTGGCGGCTGGGATAAAACCTTACCCGTTGTGGCATCGGGTATGATTACCAGCAGGCAGGGTTGGATTGAACTGGCTTATGCTGAATGCCCCGCCGGGCTTTCAGATTTGGCCTCGCACATCAAAGTGCACACCACGGCTTCTGGTCGCACCATCCACTTCATTACAGGCATGCATTATAAAAGCGCTTCGATTGGCCACGATGTGATGCGCGGTGAAGAGACGCAAGTTTTTGGATCGCTGGAAAGCGGTGCTCATCACTTCGTTGCTCCCGGCACTCACAGCAAATGGATTGACGTTGCTCACAATAAAATCATTCGATTTTCATCTTATATGACGGGTGAAGTTTTTGCCTTGCTTCGCAATCAGTCTATTCTTGGTCGATTAATGATGTCTGATACTGATGATGAAGGCGCTTTCCTGAAGGGCGTTGATAAAGCGCTGGCGGATCCCTCTGGTTTCTTGCATTCCATATTTTCGGCGCGAACATTGGGGTTGTTTGATGATATGCGCGGAGAGCAACTGGCCTCCTACTTATCTGGCATTGTGATTGGAACAGAAATCGCTCATGCCACTTTGAATAATGATAAGGCTGCTAAATATATGATTCTGGCCTCGGCAGGCATTGGAGCGCGATATGTGCTGGCCATGACCCATGCAGGGCTTGATGCCGTGATGGGTGATCCGTTGGCTGTGACTAAAGGTGAAGCCGCAATAGCGCATGAAGCAGGAGTGATTTGATGACTTTAGATGAAGCTTTAGAAGCATGCGGGATTGTTGCAATTTTGCGGGGTGTGACCCCTGACGAAGTGGTGGATGTTTCCACCGCACTTTATGAAGCAGGCGTTCGCGTGGTGGAAGTGCCCCTGAATTCGCCGCAGCCATTTCTTTCCATCGAGAAAATAGCCAAAGCATTTGCAGGCCGCATGATTGTGGGGGCTGGCACAGTTTTGAGCCTTCAAGATGTGAATATGTTAAAGGCATCGGGTGGTGAAATTTCAGTTTCGCCCGATTGCAATGAATCAGTGATCGCGCGGGCGGTCGAACTTGGCATGGTGCCTCTGCCCGGTGTGTTCACACCCACGGAAGCATTTTCGGCTATTAGGGTCGGGGCCACGCATCTCAAGTTGTTTCCAGCGGAGGCGGCCAGTCCTGCTGTGATTAAAGCGTGGAAGGCGGTCTTGCCAAAGGCCGTGAAGATCTATGCCGTGGGTGGTGTGACCCCTGATAATATGAGTGATTGGTTGGTGGCTGGGGCTTCGGGTTTTGGCATTGGTTCTAGCATTTTCAAACCCGGCATGAGTGCTGCTGCGGTGAAAGAAGGTGCTGGCAAATTGGTTTCAGCTTGGATGGTTGCGAAGGAAATATAATATGAAAATTGCAATGGTCACAGGTGCCGGCTCTGGCATTGGTAAAGCGTGTGCGGCGGCTTTGAGCAAGGCGGGCTTTGCTGTGGTTTTGGCGGGGCGACGCTTGGAAGCGCTGCAAGAGGTGGCGAAGACTTTGGACGGGGAGACACTGTGTGTTTCAACGGATGTGGCCGATGCAAAATCAGTTGTTGCATTATTTGCTGCCACCAAGGAAAAATTCGGGCGGCTGGATGTGTTGTTCAACAATGCCGGCACAGGAGCGCCCGGCACTGTGATGCTTGAAGATCTTACACTTGAGCAGTGGCAAAATGTTGTGAATGTCAATCTCACGGGGCCATTTTTGTGCACACAGGAAGCATTTAAAATTATGAAGGCGCAAGAGCCCCAAGGCGGGCGCATTATCAACAATGGTTCAATTTCGGCGCATGCACCACGGCCCAATTCAGCGCCTTACACGGCGACCAAACATGCCATCACGGGGTTGACCAAATCAACTTCGCTTGATGGTCGCAAATATAATATCGCAGCAGGCCAAATTGATATTGGCAATGCGGCTTCTGCTATGACAGCGCGCATGAGTGGCGGGGTGCCGCAAGCTGATGGCAGCGTGAAACCAGAGCCCACGATGGATGTAGAAGATGTAGCACGGTCAGTGGTGTTCATGGCCTCGCTTCCGCTCGACTCAAATGTCCTCACGATGACGGTGATGGCCACTAAGATGCCTTTGGTGGGTCGTGGCTAGTTAATGAAGATTAGTGAGCGCGGCGCCATTCTTCTGACTTTTGCGGGTTTTGGTGCGATGGTTGGAACCAATGTGGGGGCTTTTCCTGTCATCATTAAAAATGCGGGCCTTTCACTCTGGCTGTTCGGGTTGATTGGCGCTGTGGGCATGTTGGCCAACATTGCCATGATGGCGATTGGTGGCTTCATCAACCGACACGCGGATCACCGCACAGTGTTGTTGTGGATATTGCCAATTTCATTTTGTGCTTTGGTGTTTGCGCAGCTCGCGTTTTCGCCTTTAAGTTTCGTGTTATCGGCAATTTTCTTCAGCATGAGTTTGGGCACCATGGACCTGTTCATGAATGCCGAAGGGGCCGCGATTGAACAGAAGTTTAAGCATTCAATCTTTAGTGCCTATCATGGCAGCGCTTCATTGATGATGGGGCTATTTGCAATCATCAGCAGTCTTGTTTCAGTGGGACTGGCGCCATGGTTTGTCACGTTGTTTACGGCAATTCCTTTGGCGCTAGCCTATGGCGCGGTGTACGTGAATATTCCTCATGGAAATGTAGTGCGGCGCGAGGAGACGGTTGGCTCTCAACCACTGCCCTATAGGCTTTTGACATTTTTGGGGTTGGCCGCCGGGTTTGGCGTGACCAGCGAAGTGGCGTGCGTGCAATGGGCAGGGCAATTGCTCAATTCAGTTGCGCCAAGTCTTGCAGCTTACTCTGGCTTGGGCTTAGCGTTTTATGGCCTTTGCAGTGGTGTGATGCGGCTATTCAGTGATCGCATCAGAGCAAAATTTGGTGACCGGTTGGTGATGATGATTTGCTTATCGATTGGTATTTTAGGATTTGTAATTTTAAGCGTTGCGCCTGGCTTTATGATTTCCGTGTTTGCCTTTGCTGCGGTGGGCATTGGGCTTTCGGTGGTTTTCCCCTGTTTGTTTGCAATGGCAGCGCGGCTTGTGCCTGATCATAAAGCGGCAGCGATGGGATATTTTGCCATGGTTGGCGGAACACCGCGCGTGGCATTGCCGTGGATATTAGGTGCTGCTGCGCAAAGCTATGGTCTAAGCTCCGTGTTTGTGGTGACCGCGATGGTGTCGACGATGGCGTTGATCATTATCATCGCAACCTTTTCAAAAGCTGAGGCGGCATTGATAAAATAGGGCGCTGCTTTGCAACAGCGCCCCTGCTTATTTAAGCGGCTTTCGTTGTCTCAATAGACTTCAGCTTGGTCACGCCACTGCCAATTGGAATTTGGCGGGGCTTTAAAGCTTCTGGCACTTCACGCTTCAAGGCAATGTGAAGCAGGCCATTATCCATATCAGCACCTTTCACTTCCACATGATCTGCAAGCTGGAAGCGGCGTTCAAAACCACGCGCCGCAATGCCTTGGTGCAGCACTTCAGTGGTGTTGCCTTGCTTATCAGCTTTCTTACCGGTGACTGTGAGGGTGTTGCCCTTGGCTTCAATGTTCACATCATTGGGGCCAAAGCCAGCAACCGCCATGGTGATGCGATATTCATCTTCGCCCAAACGCTCAATATTGTAGGGCGGATAAGAATTGGTTTCCACAGAGGCAGCTTCGTCCAGCAAGCGGAACAAGCGGTCAAAACCAATCGATGAACGATAAAGTGGTGCGTAATCTAACATGTCATATTCTCCTTCAAGCAATACAGACTTTTACGTCATGGACCCAGAATGGCATCCACAGCAGCAGAGATAGGGAGGGTTTTTTGGCTTTCAAGAGCTTTTGCAATGAACATGAACGCCAGATGAACGAAGCCTTCCGGTTTCGTTCAAGTTGGCAAGACTAGACACAGGTTCATAGAAGATTGGTGGGTGGCACTGATCGCAACATTCAGGAGAATGTCATGTTTGTAAAATCCCTTATCGCTGTTGCCGCGGTTGCATCAGTTGTTTCATTTGCCTCAACAGCCGCTAAGGCTGATACGAGCGTTTCCATTGGTCTCGGCTTTGGTGGCTTTGACTCCGGTTACGGCTACCCCGGTGATTATCCCGTGTATGAGCCCCGCTATCGCCATCATCGTTTCCATGATTATGCACCCGTTTACGAAGCACCGGTTGCTGATTATGGCGTGAGCTGTGACGAAGGCCGCAATGCCGTTCGTGAAGCCGGTTTTCGCAATGTGCGCGCTTATGATTGCAGCGCTCCAACCTATGGTTACAAAGCCATGCGCGGCGGTGAATTCTTCCGCGTTAAAGTGAGCTATTCAGGCGACATTATTTCGGTGCGCCCGACATACTAATATAGTTTATGTGCGGCAGAGGGACATTGCCTCTCTGCCGCAATCATGCCGTTATTTTGCTATGATTTATGGGCAGAACAGCGTTCAGGTAATTCGGGACTGATGATATGTTAAAGCAAATGGTGGGACTGACTGTTGTGGGCTTGGTTTTGGCTGGAACGCCAGCTGAGGCACGTCGCGTTTTCTGGTGGCAACAAGATGTTCCTTCCAGCGACATTTATAGTGACATCCCTGCTGAACAAGATGCCTATGCTCAGGATCAGTTTAACCAAGAACAGTATGATCTTTACATGCAGCAAATGCACCGCAACAAGCGTGTGAAGCAATATGATCAAACTTATTATGATCCGCAGGTGGAGCCCCCGGTTTATCGCCCGCGTGTGCAAAAACCTAAGAAGAAAATTGTAATACAATCTGCTGTGCCGGATGCCGTTGTTCCGGCACCTCCCAGCAAGGCACCCGTTGTGCAGAAAGCTGCACCGGGGCAAGTGACGTCCATCGAGAAGCGTTTCAAGAACGATACGGCCGCCAAGTCTATTGATTGCACCAAGGGCGCTTCGATTGTATCTGGCTACGGATTTTCAGGTGTGACCACGAAAAGCTGTGTTGGCATAACCTATGTTTATGGGGCCACACGCAGCGGCAATAATTTTGAAATTCAAGTGAGTTCAACCAGCGGCGAATTGACAGCGGTTAAAAAGCTGTAACTGTAGCTGCTCTTGTTATCATTAGCGTTCGGCTATAAACCTCTGTTTATGAAGCTTTATCCGACGCTTGAAAACCGCCTGCCTGAAGGCGGCTTGTGCCATGATGTAACCACATCCGATGGCTTGCATTTGCGCGCGTTCAGCGCTCGCCAAACACATGCCAAGGCCACTTTGTTTATTCTCAATGGGCGAGCCGAATATATCGAACGCTATTTCGAAACAATCAATGACATGGTGAAGCGCGGTTTTGCGGTGGTGAGTTTTGATTGGCGGGGGCAGGGCGGTTCTCAACGGCTGCTTTCAGACCCGATGCGCGGCTATGTGAAAAGCTTCAAAAATTATGATCGCGATTTGGAAGCCATCATCGGTTTGGCGCGGCGCTTGGATTTTCCTGAACCATTTTATGCTTTGGCACATTCGACGGGCGGCAATATTTTGCTAAGAGCTTTGCGTGATCAAAACTGGTTTAAGCGTGCTGTTGTTTCTGCTCCACTGTTGGGCTTGCATTTTGGCAAATGGCCTTTGCCGCTTGTGCGGATTTTAACTTTGGGTGCAAAGCTATTAGGGCTGAGCGGTTCATATTTGCCGGGCTATGGGCGTGGGCCCATGAAACGTTCCGAGTTTCCGAACAACCCGCTCACTTCTGACCGCACACGGTGGAATCGTGATATGACAACTTTGGAAGCGCATCCTGAGCTTGGCGTTGGCGGTGCCACTTATGGCTGGCTGCGCGCCGTGATGCAGAGTTTGGACGCTTTACACACATGGCCTAAAGCCCAAGGCCCCAGCTGCCCCACAATGATTATTATGGCGGGGCAAGACCGCGTTGTGTCGAATTTTGACACGCGGCGCTTTGTGGAAAACACGGCGGGGTTTAGTTTGCTCACCATTGAAGACTCCCGACATGAAATTTTGATGGAAAGCAATGCCATCAGATCTAAGTTTTTTGCGGCATTCGATGCCTTTATGGGCCTTGAAACTTAAATTTTGCTAATCCATGCTGCACGTGCTAAGTGCCGCCCATTCCTTCACGCTTAATGAGAGTTGGCGCTTCATGAATTTGCGCAATATTGCGATTATTGCCCACGTAGACCACGGCAAAACGACACTGATTGACCGGTTGCTTTCGCAATCGGGTTCTTTCCGTGAAAACCAAAAAGTGGCCGAACGCGCCATGGATTCCAATGATTTGGAACGTGAGCGCGGCATTACTATTTTGGCGAAGGTGACTTCGCTGAACTGGAAAGACACCCGCATCAACATCGTTGATACACCGGGCCATGCCGATTTCGGCGGTGAAGTTGAGCGTATTTTGAACATGGTAGATGGTGCCGTGCTTTTGGTGGATGCTGCCGAAGGCCCGATGCCGCAAACCAAGTTCGTTTTGCAAAAGGCCCTGAAACTGGGCTTGAAACCGATTGTTTTGATCAACAAGATTGACCGGCCTGATGGTCGCCATGTTGAAGTTGTGAATGAAGTGTTTGACTTGTTTGCGGCTTTGGAAGCCACCGACGAGCAGCTTGATTTCCCGATCATCTATGGTTCAGCCAAGCAGGGCTGGATGAGCCGCACGCCGGAAAAGCAGGCTGATGATATGTCGGCTTTGTTTGACGAGATTGTTAGCCATTTCAAGCCACCGGTTATTGAGCCAGGTCCGTTTCGCCTGCTCGTTACAACAATTGAAGCTAACCCGTTCTTGGGCCGTGTTTTGACAGGTCGCATTCGGTCTGGTTCTGTTAAAACCAACATGGCTGTGAAATCTTTGGCGCGTGATGGCACGGTTGTTGAAACTGGCCGTGTTTCAAAGGTTCTGTCGTTCCGCGGGTTGGAGCGTATTCCTGTTGAAGAAGCTTTCGCTGGCGATATTGTGGCCATATCTGGCTTGGTGACGACAACTGTGGCCGACACAATTTGTGATCCTGCTGTTTCTGAGGCTATTCAGGCGCAGCCAATTGATCCGCCAACACTCACCATGACGTTCCGCATCAATGACGGCCCCTTGGCTGGCAAAGAAGGCGACAAGGTGCAGTCACGCGTTATTCGGGATCGCTTGTTGCGCGAAGCCGAAGGCAATGTGGCTTTGAAAGTATCAGCTTCGGAATCAGAAACTGACGCGTTCGAAGTTGCGGGCCGTGGCGAATTGCAATTGGGCATTTTGATTGAAACCATGCGCCGTGAAGGTTTTGAACTCACCGTGGGCCGCCCACGCGTTGTGTTCAAAATGGATGAAGCCACTGGCGAAAAGTTAGAGCCCATTGAAGAAGTGGTGATCGACGTTGATGAAGAACACACCGGCATTGTGGTTCAAAAATTGTCTGAACGCCGCGCCGAAATGCGCGACATGCGCCCTTCAGGCCACGGCCGTCAACGCATTGTGTTTCATGCACCAACGCGCGGGCTGATTGGTTATCAAGGCGAACTGATGAGTGACACACGCGGCACAGCCATCATGAACCGCTTGTTCCATGCTTATGCGCCGCATGTAGGTGAAATTCCTGGCCGCTTCACCGGGGCCTTGTTGTCTAACTCTGATGGTGAAGCTGTGGCCTATGCCATTTTCAACCTGCAAGATCGTGGGCCCATGTTCATTGAGCATGGCACCAAGGTTTATGAGGGCATGATTATTGGCGAACATACGCGTGGCAATGATCTTGAACTCAACGTCATCAAGGGCAAGAAGCTCTCCAACGTGCGTTCCAAGGGCGCAGAAGAAGCTGTGGTGTTAACGCCGCCGATTAAAATGTCGCTGGAAAAAGCCTTGGCCTATGTGGGCGAAGATGAGCTGGTGGAAATCACGCCAAAGTCTATTCGCTTGCGCAAAATTTACCTTGATGCAAACGAACGCAAACGCATGAGCCGCGCTAAAGACGCAGACGCTGTGGCATAAAATTTAAAAGCCCTCATTTGTGAAAAGCGAATGAGGGCTTTTTTTATGGGGTGCAGGGTATTCCTGACATAATTTCATCAGCCTTCATTGCGGTGCTGGCCACCACTTCTGGCAGATCTTTTTCACAATTGAAGTTTTTAGACGACTCTGCTTTTTGCTGGGCCACAGCATTGGCATTTGTATATTTGGTATCGATCAAGGCCGTGCGGCAGGCATCCTTGCCATTAAGCTTTGTCACCACCAACCAATTTTGTTTTCCATCTGGTTCGCCATTATCAGTAAACCAGCGCATGATGGTGGCGAAGGGTTTGCCTTTTTCCATGCGCCATTCAATTTTTGTACCGGGCGAATTGAAGTGGCCGAAGGATTGGTGGGATGTGCATTGATCATCTGCATATTTGCCAAAGCCAACAGTGCCACGCAAATCGCCCTCAGAGTAGATTACATCAAAGCCGTTTATGCCTTTGCATTTCCAAACGCCGCCGCCATCTTCTTCAGACGTTGAAACGGTTTTGCATTTGGCAATATCGAAATCAGAATAAACACTGGTAATGGGTTCAGCTTGGGCAGTGCCTGCAAGCAATAATAATGCGATGAGTGTTTTCATCCTCTTATGTTTGCATGGAAAGTGCGTTGAGGAAAGCCTCTATGGCAGCCACGTTGGCAACCACTTCCAAAACTTTGTCACGCGCAGTTTGTCCCGAGGATAAGCGGAAGGATGATTTTGAAACGCGCATGGTTTTGGCCAGAAGTTCAATCACCGCTTGGTTGGCTTTGCCCTTATCGGGAATGGCGGTGATTTTGACGGCTAGCGATGTGGCACCATTGGACGAGACCACTAGCCCCAAAATTTCATCGCGCCCCGCTTTGGGCGTGGCGCGAATGTGTAGATAAATGCCTTTGGATGTGTGCCGCAGTGGGCTTGTCACATGCCGCCCATAACATAGGACAAGATCAAGCGCTTAATGAACTGCAAGCCCAGCAACACAACCACGGGCGAGAAATCTAAGCCGCCCAAATTTGGTAAAATACGACGAATGGGGCCAAGCACGGGTTCAGTGAGTTGGCGCAACACACCATTGATCTGGCGCACATAAGGATTGCCAAAATTGATTATGTTAAAGGCTGCCAGCCAGCTGATAATCACCGTGGCAAGGATAATGTAAAAGTAGATGTCGATAACCTGAAACAAGAGCCAGATAAACGGATTTAACATGATGGGCCTCTAAGCTGTTATTTTTACAGATGTAATGCGCCGGGCTCCATGATGCAAGCAGTTAAGCCACTGCTCGGCTGAGCGCGCATTGTTTCCACAATCCATCCAAGCTTTGCAGCAACACTTCGATATCTTGCTCGCTGTGCAAGGGGGTTGGCGTGATACGCAGGCGTTCGGTGCCGCGCGGCACAGTGGGGTAATTGATCGGCTGAATATAAATGCCGTGATGATCCAGCAGATAATCGCTGATCCATTTGCATTTGGTGGCATCGCCCACCAACACCGGAACGATATGGCTATCATTTGCCATGTGCGGAATACCTAAACGATCAAGCCCGGCTTTTACCATGGCCACATTGCGGCGCAGCTGGGCGCGTTCAAATTCGCTAGCCTTTAAATGTTTGATGGCAGCAGTGGCGCCTGCTGCAACAGCGGGCGGCAAAGCGGAGGAGAAAATGAAGCCGGACGCATAACTTCTAATGTAATCACACATCGCCGCCGAACCTGCGATGTAGCCGCCCACTACTCCGTAAGCCTTGGCGAGGGTGCCTTCAATAATAGTGACGCGGTGCATCAGGCCTTCGCGCTCGGCAAGGCCTGCGCCGTGTTCACCATAAAGGCCCACACCGTGCACCTCATCAAGATAAGTCATGGCACCATAGTGTTCGGCGAGGTCGCAGATTTCGGCGATGCGGCCAAAATCACCATCCATCGAATAAACTGATTCAAAGGCAATGATTTTCGGGCGGGCGGGGTATGCCGCTTTCAAATGTTTCTCAAGGTCTTTAATGTCATTGTGTTTGAAAATAACTTTGTCAGCTTTGCTGTGGCGAATGCCTTCGATCATTGAGGCATGGTTGCCGCCATCGGAAAACACAATCGCATTGGGCAGGCCTGCAGCCAGTGTGGAAAGTGTGGTCCAGTTGGACATGTAACCCGAATTGAACAGCAATGCCGCTTCCTTGCCATGCAAGCTTGCCAGTTCGCTCTCTAGCTCTACATGATAATGGTTGGTGCCGGAAATGTTGCGGGTGCCACCTGCGCCTGCGCCGCATTTATCCAAGGCTTCGTGCATGGCTTTCAGCACAGCTGGGTTTTGGCCCATGCCCAGATAATCATTGGAACACCAGATGGTGATGTCTTGCGTGGTGCCGTTCACATGGCGCTTGGCGCGGGGGAAATCACCCACTTGGCGCTCCAAGTCCATGAACACCCGGTAACGGCCTTCAAGTTTCAGGTCTTCAAGTTTTGATGAAAAAAACGATTCAAAATCCACGGCAATCGGCTCCAAAAATCCACGCCCTCTCTACGCTTTTGAGAGGTTGTGGAGTCGCGGCTTTGTGCCGCGCTGCAACAATGATTTAATTCAAGCCTAAGTCCCCTGCGGCGGCTTTGATTTGTGCGGCTTTTGCGGGATCGCTGGCAAAGGCAGCCAAGGCTTTGGCCAAAGCTTCTTTGGCTTTGTCGGGCTTGGCTAAAACACCATAGGCTTTCATCAGATTAATCCAGCCTTCCACATTATCAGGGTTTGCAGCGAGCTTGCCTGCCAGTCTTTCCACCATGCTGGCGATCATGGCGTTTTGATCAGCCGGGCTCATGCTTTGCACTTGGGCTTTCTGGTCAGCCGAGATTTGCGGGGCTATGGGAACAGCACCACCATTCAAACTGGCAATGCGTTGTTGAACGGCGGAACGCCAAGGCGCATCGGCTGGGGCATCAGCCAAAAGGGCCTGCCATTTTATCAGCGCTCCTGCCTGATCGCCTGCCTGCTCTTGCGCCATGGCTTGATAGAATCTGGCGCGGGCTTCTTTGGGGTCTTTCGTCAAGATTTCATCAAAAAGGATTTTCGCATCGGGTGTCACGATGCCTTGCGACACTTGCACCAGCGCCTCGGCATAGGCGGATTTGTAAGTGATGTTTTGCGGATCAAGCGACAACGCTTTGGCATAGGCCGCTGCTGAGTCTTTAAAATTTTGCTCGTTGAACTCAGCAAGGCCCAACATGCGCCAGCCTTCAGCATCATTGGGAGCATCTTTGAGATGCGCTTGAATCTTGGGTATCATTGAATCAATTGTGGCTGCTTTTTGCGGCTGATCAGGATGGCCCAACTTGCCGTAAAGTGAAATGCCACCGACGATGACCAAACCCGCAGCCAAAACAGCAAAAAGATTGCGCTGGGTCGTCGATATTGGATTTCCGGCCACAGTGTTTTTTTGTGCTTGAGCCAAACGACGCTGAATTTCTAATTTTGTTGCAGCTGCTTCGGGTGCATTAATCATGCCCGCTTGCACATCACGATCAATCTCTTGCAACTGATCTTGATAAATGGCCAGCGCGTTTTTATCGGTCGATCGTGCGGCATCGAAACGCCGGATCAACGGCACAGCCACAGCCACCGCCGTGGCGCTGCACAGCATCATCATTAAAAGCCAGAGCATCATGTCTCTTCATCCATTGTTGGTTGCTTGCGCAGATAATTAATGGCGAGGCCCAGCGCCACAACCATGAGAATAAATGGTGCGGCCCACAGAATCATCGTGTCGGATTGCACAGGCGGTTGCAACAACACGAAATTTCCATAGCGGGCCACCACATAATTGAAAACTTGCTCGTCACTATCGCCTGCCGTCAATCTCTCTCGCACGATCACACGCAAATCTTTGGCAAGGCTGGCATCGGAATCATCGATGGATTGATTTTGGCACACAAGACAGCGCAGGTTTTGGCTGATGCTGCGGGCGCGGGTTTCAAGCTCAGGATTTTTCAAAATCTCGTTGGGCAACACCGCAAAGCTGGGGCTCTCCATGATGATCAAAAACAGAAAAATGATCAGGCGTTTCATGCGTGGGCTCCCACGCGGAAACGACGATCTGACAATGAGATGAAGCCCCCAAAGGCCATAATGAAACCGCCAATCCAAAGCCATGGTGCCATGGGGTGATAATAGATCCGCACTGTCCATGCGCCGTTCGCATCGGCCTCGCCCAAGGCGATATAGATGTTTGAAATCAAATTGGTGCGAATGCCGGTTTGATTGGAAAGGCTTTGCTGCAGCGGATAAAAACGGCGTTCCGCAATGAGCACAGTGAAAACATTGCCAGCCGATGAAAGCTCAAAAGTGCCGCGTTCGGCGGTGTAATTGGGGCCCGGCACTTGCTCAATCTTGTTGAGTTTTATGCCGTAGCTGGAAATGGTGGTTTGGTCACCTTGCTTCATGGCAAGAATGTTTTCTTGTTGCCATGTGGTGACGGTGGCAATGGCGCCCACCACAAGGCCGAGGCCCACATGCGCAAACAGCAAGCCGAAATAAGCGCGTGGTGTGGATTTTAGAATCGCCATGGATTGTGCTGCGGGCACGCTGCCCAGCTTGGCGCGCTTGGCCAAAACCCAGAAGGAACCGGCCACAATCCACACACTTAAACCGATGGCGCTGGCTGAAAGAATTTTATTTCCGAATGAAAATACGGCCACCACAAAAGCAACAATGAGGGCGACAACGAGCGGTGATTTGAGTTTTTGTAAAGCGGGCCAAAGATCATCACGCTTCCATTTTAGAAATGGTCCGATCACCATGGCAATAAGCAACGGGATGAAGAGCGGAATAAAAGTGCGATTATAATAGGGTGCACCAATTGAAATTTTATCTTTACCGATGAGATCAATCAGCAGCGGATAAAATGTGCCAATGAACACAGTGGCCGTTGCCACAACCAGCAGCACATTGTTGAGCAATAGGCTGCTCTCACGGCTGATGGCGGCAAAGGGTGCACCTTGGCGCACTGTGGGAATGCGCAAGGCATAAAGCAGCAATGCGCCGCCCGTGGCCAGCGAGATGATCAGAAGTATAAATGAGCCGCGCGCAGGATCGGTTGCAAAACTGTGCACGCTGGTGAGAACCCCAGAGCGCACCACAAATGTGCCAATGAGGCTGAGCGAAAAAGTGAGGATGGCGAGCAATATAGTCCATGACACCAGCGCGTGGCGGCGCTCGACTACCAATGCGGAATGCAGCAGTGCGGTGCCTGCAAGCCATGGCATTAAGGAGACGTTTTCAACCGGATCCCAGAACCACCAACCGCCCCAACCCAAAATGTAATAGGCCCAGAAGCTGCCAAGCGTGATTCCTAACGTTAGAAAACACCACGCAATCAGCACCCAAGGCCTAACCCAGCGTGCCCATGTGGCGTCAACCTTGCCTTCGATCAAGGCAGCCACAGCAAATGAGAATGCCACGGAGAAGCCCACATAGCCCATATAGAGGCAAGGCGGATGCACGGCGAGGCCAGGGTCTTGCAGCAATGGGTTCATGCCATTGCCATCGGGTGGCACCACTGCCAATATTTCAAACGGATTTGACGTGAAAACCAAAAATGCAAGAAACGCTGTTGCGATCATGCCCTGAACCGCCAAGACGCGCGCCTTCAAAGGTGAAGGCAAGTTGACACCAAAGAGCGATATAGCTGCTGCGAAAATTACCAATATGAGCACCCACAGCAGCATGGAGCCTTCATGATTGGCCCAAACGCCGGTGATTTTATAGATCAGTGGCTTGGCCAGTTGCGAAGAGCCAACCACGAGCTTTACGGAAAAATCATCGGTCACAAAGGCATAGATCAATGACGAGAATGCCAATGTGACAAGAATAAGCGATGCCACACCGCACACACTGGCCAACTGCATCAAGGCACGGTCTTGCCGATGCGCGCCATATAGCGGCAGTGTTGCCTGAATGATGCTGGTCATCAAGGCCAGCAAAAGTGCAAAGTGGCCTATTTCGACGATCATGATATTGCGTTTTCCATGGGTGCTCAATGGCATGGGAGGCAGGGCTTGTGCAATGCGGGTGATTGGCGCGGCAGCGTTCTGGCACCCAAAACCCTGCTTGATTTTGCCTGAATTCCGGTCCATGGAGAGCGCAGAAACTATACTCTAAATAAAGGTACCTAATGGCGAAAGAAGAATTGCTGGAGTTCGAAGGCACAGTTGCCGAACTTCTGCCGAACGCAACGTTTCGTGTGATGTTGGACCACAACAAGCACGAGATTATTGCGCACACCTCTGGTAAAATGCGCAAGAATCGCATTCGCGTGTTGGCGGGTGACCGCGTGATGGTTGAAATGACACCCTATGATTTGACCAAGGGTCGCATCAACTACCGGTTCAAATAACTTGGTTGAAATCCGTTCAAAACTCGTTCTTGCCAGTGCTTCGCCGCGCAGGCTTTCTTTACTTGACCGGATCGGCCTAGCGCCTGATCTGCTTAACCCAGCGGATATTGATGAGACGCCCCTAAAGCGTGAAACACCCCGCAGGCTTGCTATTCGATTGGCTGAAGGCAAGGCTGACAAAGCCAAAGAAGCGCCCTTGGTTAAAGGTTTGGGCGATGGGGTTTACATTCTGGGTGCTGACACTGTGGTTGGCCTTGGGCGCAGGATTTTGCCAAAGGCCGAAACCCATCAAGATGCCAAGGATTGTTTAGCACTTTTATCTGGCCGGTCGCACTGGGTTTATTCGGCTGTGTGTTTGCTGGGGCCTGATGGCAAGAAAAACACACGCTGTTCAGAAACTAAAGTGCGCTTCAAGCGCCTATCGCGCGATGATATTGAAACCTATCTCAAATGCGAAGAGTGGCGCGGCAAGGCGGGTGGTTATGCCATTCAAGGCCGGGCTGAGGCCTTTGTGCGTTATTTAGCAGGCTCTCATTCTGGGGTGATTGGTTTGCCACTTTATGAAACCGTGACCCTTTTGCAGGGCGCTGGTTTTCCGGTTTATCATCACTGGATGACCCAAACCTCTGACATGATTTAAGGCCTGCCATGGTAGAGCCTATTATCCTTCACCCCCGCAAGCCGTGCGCCATTTGCAAAAAACCATCGCAGCCCAAATTTCACCCGTTCTGCTCAAACCGGTGCACGCAAATCGACTTGAACCGCTGGTTGGGTGGAAATTACGTGATACCCGCTTCAGAAAGCGAACCCGACGAAAGTTCTGGAGAACAATAATTCGTGTTCGACCTTTGCGGAGATCATGCCTATACTTGATTTGTAACTGTGTAATCAGCCGCAGATCTGAAGCACGCAAATACTAAGCTTCTGGGAGGGGGCAAACACATGGCAACTACACCTAACACAGCAATGTCGAGGGACGAGAAATTCGTCATCTTCGCATCATCAACAGGTACCGTTTTCGAATGGTATGACTTTTATCTCTATGCAACTTTGGCCCCATTTTTTGCGGCCCTGTTTTTTCCAAAAGGCAATGATACGGCAGCTTTGTTGGCGGCATTCGCAACTTATGCTGCTGGCTTTCTGGTGCGCCCGTTCGGCGCCTTAGTGTTTGGCCGTCTTGGCGATATTGTTGGACGGAAATATACATTCCTCGTCACCATGCTGGTGATGGGTTTTGCAACGTTCGCTGTTGGCCTTTTGCCAACGTTCGCAACAATTGGTTGGTTTGCTCCACTATTGCTCGTGAGCTTACGATTGTTGCAAGGCTTGGCACTGGGCGGTGAATATGGCGGTGCTGCCACTTATGTGGCCGAGCATGCTCCGCACGGCCAACGCGGTTATTTCACCAGTTGGATTCAAACAACAGCGACCATTGGCTTCTTCTTGTCACTCTTAGTGATTGGTTTGGCGCGCACAAACATGGCCGCGGCAGACTTTGCCACTTGGGGCTGGCGTATTCCGTTTATTGTTTCGGCATTCCTGTTGATCTTCTCAATTTGGATTCGGTTGAAGCTTAATGAATCACCAGTTTTCCAAAAAATGAAATCAGAAGGCAAAGGCTCGTCTTCGCCGCTAACTGATTCCTTTTTGAAATCACCTAATAACAAATTCGTTCTGCTGGCGCTTTTGGGTGCCACCATGGGCCAAGGTGTTATTTGGTACACAGGTCAATTCTATGCCCTGTTCTTCCTCACCATCACGCAAAAAGTGGATTATATGACGGCCTATTATCTGGTCGGCATTGCGCTGCTTTTAGGCACGCCTTTCTTTGTGATTTTCGGCTCGCTATCGGACAGAATCGGTCGCCTGAAGATTATTTTGGCGGGCTGCTTGCTTGGCGCACTCACATATTTCCCACTGTTTGGTTATCTTGCCAAAGCGGTTAATCCTGATCTTTCCGATTACACTGCAAAAACCGCACTGACCGTGACGGTTGATCCTGCCCAATGTCACTTCAATGTGTTTGTTGGTCCATGGTCAAAATTTGGTGATTGTGACAAGGCAAAGGACTTTATGACCAAGGCCGGATTGTCGTTTAAGTCTACGGAGGCAGCCGCAGGCACGGTTGCGTCTTTGGATGTGAATGGCACCAAGCTTGAAGGCTTCTCGCCTTTTGCGTGGAGCAAGGCCTTGGCTGATTCAGGCTATCCTCACCTGAAAATTGCCACTTCAGAAATTGCTCTCACCAAAGAGCAAGCTGACAAGGTGGCTGCAGCACAGACGGACAAAAAGCCAGCTGATGCAATGGCTGTGCTTTCAGAAGCCCGGATGGCGCTTGATGCAACAGCCAAGAAATTGGCTGATGTTACCAACATCGACAAAGTGGATGTGGCTGCCGACGGCACCGCCAAAGCCACTGTGAGCGAAGTGGCTGCAGGTTTTGCTGACAAAGCTAAGATCAGCTGGCCCGCAGCGATTGCCATACTTTTTGCCATGATGATTTATGTCACCATGGTTTATGGTCCTATTGCTGCGTTTCTGGTGGAATTGTTCCCCACTGCTATTCGCTACACATCCATGTCTTTGCCCTATCATATTGGCAATGGCTGGTTTGGTGGCATGTTGCCATTGCTGGCAACGGCTATCGTGGCCTTCACCGGCAATGTTTACGCTGGGCTTTGGTATCCTGTGGTGATTGCCTTGATTACGGTGGTGATTGGGTTCTTGTTCCTCAAAGACACCAAAGACGTCGATATTTCTGACGTTTGATAGGTTAAGACTTTGGAGACCCCGCTTTTTGGCGGGGTTTCTTTTTGTGTTTTGAGTGGTTGCAACGGCGCTGTTGATCTCTTATACAGCGCTTCACCAAGAGACAATTTCATCAAGAAGAAATTGTTTAGATGCCCGAGTAGCTCAGTTGGTAGAGCAGCGGATTGAAAATCCGCGTGTCACTGGTTCGATTCCGGTCTCGGGCACCATTCTTTAAGATACATTTGCAATTCGACTCTTCATCCTGCTTGCGGGGCGCGCATGCATATCAGTTTTCAGATGAAGTGGTTTTTACTGCGGTTAAAACTTCCGATTTTGCGGGGTTCAATTTTGGAAGTATTGAAATGGCACTTGCTGGGTTTTGCACCTGTATATTGTCGCTCGAAACAGACCAAGCCACGCTGATCGTTTTGGCGTTGCGAGCCAGCATGGTTACGCGTCGTAGTAAATATTTGTGCTTTGCCTCGCTAGGCGCTGTTAAGTAGCACAGGCACAAATATTCAACGTTGGTGATATCTGTTTCAACTAGTTTGCCCGGCGAAATTGCATCTTGGGCCATCATCGTGTGGGGTACGTTTTTAAATTTTAAAAGGCCTGAGAACGCTAACGTTGCTGCAAAATTTAGCGCGCCCGGCGCTGATACCAAAAGCATGGGCGGTGCAATATCTTCGTCCTTGTCAAAATCAGCTAGAATCTCATCGAGCATTTCAGAGAAAGTTGATGCGATGGTGGTTTGGCGTTCGGTGGAAAGCACGCCTCGCAATTGATCATTATTTGCCAGCATTAGTCCTGGAATGGCAACTTCAACCAAATACTCTTCAATCCGTCCTGCTTTTACATAGTCGTCGGCGAGCTCTGCCGCTTCGATCGGATCGGATGCCAGCATGCGCTGATAGAAAGCATGATCAGGGGCCAGCACGGCTTCACTACCAAGTAAAACTTCAAAGAAGCTTAGAGACTCAATGTTGCGGCCTATCACTAACAGTCCAATCGTCAGTGGGGTTGCCAAAATTAAACCAATAGGCCCCCATAGTGCAGCCCAGAATGCAGCCGAGGCAACGATGGCCACAGGCGATAGACCTGTCATTTTGCCGAAGAACAGAGGTTCCAATACTTGACCCACGACAAATTCTACGATGACCACAACACCAATCGTCAGAAGCGCTAATGTCCAGCCATTGCCAATGGCTATCGCAATAATGATGGGAAAAACCGCCGACATCAACGTGCCAACATAGGGCACAAAGCGCAGTATTGCTGTGAGAACTCCCCATAGAATGGCCCCGGGAATGCCGATTAACGCGAGTGCTACGCCAATGAATGCTCCCGTTGAAGCATTGATGAGAATCTGCGCGGTGAATAACTTGCTCAGGCGAAGGCCAGCCTCGTCAAGGGCCTGAGTGGTGCGGTTCAGATCGCCAGTTCCGATCAGACGGATCAATCTATTTCTCAAATCTTCTTTGTTGAAAAGAATAAGGACCACCATCAAGATTACAATTCCCAATTGCGTCATGGGATGGATTAGGACTGAGACCACAGATATAACAGGATCGAGAGGACCAAAACTTGTCTGACGCAATTCCACTGTAATTGGTTTTACAGTCAGTGTTGAAATGCCCGATGCTTGATCTGGCTTCTGAAGTTCTGTTTGAAGATCCTTCAGCACATTCGCGGCTTTTTCAATTGTATTTCCGCCCGATGTGGCGAACTTCAAACTCCGTGCTTTTTCTCGCAAATTGCTTTCGTATTGTGGCAGGTCACCTGCAAGGTTGGTCAAGGTGGTGGCAACTACGGCGGCTACGCCAAACAGTAAGGCAAATGCTACAAGTACAACGCCAACAATAGCAGGGGACTTGGGAATTTTCATTTTCTGCAAAACTCTCACCAGTGGCGAGAGCAGAAATGACAACAAAATTGCTAAAACGATGGGGATTAGTATTTGCTGGCCAAAATAGAGAATGGCACAGATTGAGAGAAAAATAATAAGTCCATTGACGATGTGTTGATTCAATGACCGCGCGACGATGTTTTCGTCAAATATCTTCACTGGCAAAGGTCGCATTGGATCTCTCATTACTCGTTAGCAGCTGGCGCAGCGCAACCTTCTTGTGAATTACA
This sequence comes from Hyphomicrobiales bacterium, assembly GCA_025359215.1. GTDB lineage: Bacteria > Pseudomonadota > Alphaproteobacteria > Rhizobiales > Aestuariivirgaceae > Aestuariivirga. The sequence continues at coordinate 4,321 of JANYHE010000049.1, read as the reverse complement.
AAACTGAGTGATTTAGGTTTTTGTTCCAAAAATTCGGCGCAAATAGTTTTAATAAATAGACTTCGCCGCCTCGATAAAAATTACCGGAACTCCAGGCTTCACCATTTTTGCCAGTTCAGTTGCGTCCCAATTTGTTAGCCGAACGCAGCCATGCGAAGAATTTTTGGAAATCTTTGATGGCTCTGGCGTTCCATGAATGCCGTAGGTTGGCTCTGTCAAATCAATCCAAACTGCGCCTACTGGTCCATTGGGGCCTGGTGGAATTGTTAGCTTTTCAGTGTTTGCTGCCTGCTGGAAATTGATGCTGGGATTATAGGCATAAGTTGGGAACTCTGCCACAGATTTAACCTCATGGGTTCCATGCGGGGACGGCGTCGAGTCACTGCCGATTGTCGCTGGATAAATGATGAGGGGGGTGTCACCTGGTCCAAAAATCAGCACCCTTTCATTGGCTTTATCAGCAACCATGCGACTTATCGCAATCGGGGCCTGCGTTTCTGGATCGACCACAATAATTGTCTCGCCTGCCACAAACTGTGCACTGGGATTCAGCAGAGTCAACAATTTCTGATCCATGTGAAATTTTTCGGCTAGTGCTTCCGCCCCCGATGTGTAGCCAAGCCATTCCATTTTTGCCATTTCCGCATAGTCAGAAGGAATGCTGCCTACAAGCTTTTCGACATCTTTAGGGGCGATGGTGTATGCTTTAGATGTTGGACTTTCTGAACGTAATTTTTCCCATAGTGCTGGGTTCATTGTGCCATCGGGGACCAGCCCGCGCATTTCTTCGTAATTCGTAATCGCCCGTGTAACATTCTCGCCGGCGATGCCATCAATCACGCCAGGATTTGCTCCGGCTCGGTCCAGCAACACTTGCAGCTTCACAGTGAGGGGGCTCACGCCTTCGGGCAGGGCGCTCGAAAATTCCGCAGCGTTAATGTCATCAGTGGTGATGGGGGTTTGGCCAAAACTGGCGGTGGCGAAAACAATCGATAAAGCGCTAAAACATAAAGTGAATATTTTCATGTTCTTAAACGAGCGTGCACGATAAACGTTCCACGGTTTTTAAACTATTTTGTGGTGGCAGGAATTTTTGGCGGAAGATGCGGTCAAATTTAAACCAAAATTGGAGCTTGCAGCTCACGAGTTGATTTTGTATGGAACGCATCAACGTTGCTGCTGTAGCTCAGTGGTAGAGCACATCATTGGTAATGATGAGGTCGGCAGTTCAATCCTGCCCAGCAGCACCAGTTTATTCCATTCCAATCCAAATTGTTTCAGTACCTGCGTTGCAGGTGGTGTGCCTATTCTGAAGCTGTGGGTGTCACTTGAACAATTGAGGCCATGACTTGGGATGGGTTTTCAAGTGGCATGAGGCCTGCTTCATCAAATTGTTGGGCGTCGAAATTGTGCTCTGCAAGGCGCAACTGCGTTATGGCTTCCTCTTGTTGATGATTGGCCAAGAGAGCCATGCCAAGCGCATAGTGGGCCATGGGTTCCTGAGGCTGCAATGCAACGGCTTTTTCGGAAAGGGCGAGGCGTGTTGGGGTAGATGGCTCGTCGATTGAACGCAGATTGAGGGAATGATGGGTATAGGCCTGCCAGTTTTCCGGTGCGCGTTGCTCAATCTCGGCATAAATTAATTCTGCTTCCTGTGGCCGCATGAAAATGCGGTTAAGGCTGGCAAGTGCTAACAATGGCTTCATATTGCTTTGGTCAATGGCTGTGGCCATGCGCCAGGTGGCAATTGTGCGTCCCAGATTGTTGATCGAAAAGCCTTCTTGCTGCAGATCAACCAACATATAGCCATAGCCCAATGTGAACAGGGCATTGGATTTTTCAGAGGCGGAGAGCTGGTTAGAATTTGCCTGCAGTTTGCACATATCAATTGCGGACGCTGCGTTTTTCTTGACTTGTTGCAGTGTGCAGAACTGCCCGCCAGCTAACGTCTGCGCCACAGAAGCGGCGGGCAGCGTCAAATAGAAGCTTGATAACACAACAAGGGCCTGCGAAATCTTTTTCACACTATTTCTCCTCAGTATCCGAACACATAAAGTTCGGAAAGTTGAACTCAGGTTCGAGAGAGGACGTTCGATTTGACTCCCACACTCGATCTACCTTTGATTGAGTGATAATGTTAAAAAATCAAATTTGACTAAATTCTTATAGTTAATCAGAGGTGTGGTGGTGTGATAGCGAACGAGGGTGATAGATTCCTCACACTCCATTTTTCGGATTTAATACCACCGATTTCAAAGTTGAGTATTTCTGTTTAAAGTCTATGGTATTGATATGATTTCTCAGCGCGCCCGTTATGCTTTCAAAGCTATTGTCGCCTTGGCTCGCGCCAAGCCAGGGCAGGGCATGAACATTCGGGAATTGTGCGAACAGGAAAAGCTGCCGCGCAAGTTTATCGAGCAGATATTATCATCACTCAGAACGGCGGGATATATTTCCAGCCGCCGTGGCCGGGATGGCGGCTATGAGTTGTTGAAACCTGCCGATCTTATTCATATTGGGCCGTTTTTACGCTTGGTTGATGGGCCAATTGCGCCTTTGCCCTGCCTTTCGCGAACTGCTTACCGCAAATGCGATGATTGCCGGGATGAAGCAACCTGTGAGATTCGTCGTGCCTTTGATAAGCCCTATGCCGATTATCTGGCGCGACTTGAAGCCACCACACTGGCCCAACTGATTGCCAATCCGGCGCTTTCTGGTTCAGTTTTCCAACAATAAGACCTTGAAAAAGAACGAAAACTAAAAATCGTTCTTTAAAACGAACAAACTTGTTGAATCTATACTAAACTGGTGTATTAATAGGTTATTCAACAAAAGGAGTATCTCATGACCGTCTCTCTTCTCCGTCGCAGCCTGATAGGCGCTGTTGCAAGCGTTGTGTTTGCGTCTTCTGTTTCTGTGGCACCGGCTTTTGCCGATAAAACACTTCTGAATGTGAGCTATGACCCAACACGCGAATTATATAAGGCCATCAACGAAGCCTTCGCCGCCGATTGGAAGGCCAAACACAATGGCGAAGTGGTCACCATCAACCAATCGCACGGCGGTTCGGGCAAGCAGGCGCGGGCCGTTATTGATGGCCTAAAGGCTGATGTGGTGACACTTGCTTTGGCAGGTGACATTGACGCCATCGCCGCCAAAAGTAAATTGCTGCCAGAGGATTGGGCCAAGCGCTTGCCGCATAATTCCGTGCCGTATTCTTCAACCATCGTTTTTCTGGTGAAGAAGGGCAACCCAAAAGCGATTAAGGATTGGGGTGATCTCACCCAGCAAGGGCTGCAGGTGATCACACCCAACCCGAAAACCTCTGGCGGGGCACGCTGGAATTATCTGGCTGCTTGGGCCTGGGCCAGCAAAGCCAATGGTGGCGATGAAGCGAAGATTAAGAACTTTATCGCGGATCTTTACCGGAATGTGCCGGTTCTTGACACAGGTGCGCGTGGCTCCACAACAACATTTGCTGAGCGTGGCATTGGTGATGTTCTGATCTCGTGGGAAAGTGATGCCTTCTTGGCACTTGATGAATTCGGGGCTGACAAATTTGAGATTGTGGTGCCTTCACTTTCGATCAACGCTGAAACTCCGGTTGCTGTGATTGACGAAAACGCAAAAGCTAACGGCAATGAAGAAGTGGCCAAAGCCTATCTGGATTTTCTTTACACCCCAGAAGTGCAGAAAATTGCGGCCCACCAACATTATCGCCCCAGCGACACAACTGCAGCAGACCCAGCAGACCTTGCAAAACTTCCCAAGGTTGAGCTTGTAAATATAGATGATGCATTTGGTGGATGGAAAAAAGCACAGGCTACATATTTTGCAGATGGTGCAATTTTCGACCAACTCTACAAGCCAACGAACTGAGGTTTGGACGTGGGCCTGTCCTCCTCATTCCACGTCAAAGCCTTTCGACAACCAAGTGTCATGCCCGGTTTTGGGCTGACACTTGGTTTTACCGTATTGGCTCTGAGTTTGGTTGTGTTGCTTCCACTTGCGGCGCTTATGTTAAAAGCCTTCAGCATTGGTCCTTCAGCATTCTGGCACATCGCTACAGATGCGCGCGTGCTGGCGGCATTGCGCTTGTCTTTTGGTGCAGCTTTTATTGCGGCCCTTATCAATGCGGTGTTTGGTTTGTTGGTGGCGTGGGTTTTGGTGCGATATGATTTTCCCGGCAAGCGCATCGTCGATGCTGTGGTGGATTTGCCTTTTGCTTTGCCCACCGCCGTTGCTGGAATTGCACTTTCAGCTATCTATGCACCCAATGGGGCCATTGGTTCCATTGCAGCGCTGTTTGGCCTCAAAGTGG
>JANYHE010000041.1 GCA_025359215.1 Hyphomicrobiales bacterium | reverse complement strand
GATTGGTGGTGATGGGTGGCATGCCGATGATGGAAATGATCTGGGCACCATCTGCAAGGGCTGCCTGCATGGCCTCATATCCGGCCAAGCGCATCACTTGGAGCATGCCCGGGAAACGCGCTGCATCATTGAGTGGCAGATTGACGATGGCTGACGGTATGAGTTCGGCTGCATTGACCACCAGTTTCATCCATTTGGCTGAGTGAATATCATCCATCACTTCAACGCGCCCAGAATGACGTAGAATTTTTGCGACGGTTTCAACACGAGGCTGAGTTTTGGGATCAAGTGCGCCAAGTGCAAACCAAGACTCTTCATGATCGTTTTGGCGATTGGTGACACCGGGCACCCACATATTCGAGGCGATCTCAATCACCGCACCTATGGTACGTCCGCGGCCAAGAATGGTAGCAATATCTTCATGTGTCATGCCGTTTTGCAAACCCACAATCAGACCATCTGGCGCAAGCACAGGCTTGATCATCTCGCAGGCCCATTTGGTGTCGTAAGCTTTCACCACCAAAAACACGAGATCGAAATGGCCTTTCACTTCGGCGATCTGGCAAAGATGCAGCGCTGGCACTTTGGCATTGATGGAGCGGGTGGGCAGATTAACCGTGATGCCGTTTTTACGAATGGCTTCGATGTGATCGGGCCATTGATCGATGAAAGTAACGTCTAAACCCGCAAGAGTAAAATCAGCGGCAATTGATGCCCCCTGTGCACCTGTTCCCAGAAACGCGATGCGCGGGCCATGTGGATGATCCCAACTCATGATTTAGCTCCTGCAGATTGTGCTTCGCGCACGAGAACGAAAAAGTCTTCCTCAGCCAAACCCTTGGCCATCGCTGCTTGGTAGATTTGATGGATTTGCGCATTGAGTGGTAGAGGTGTTGGGGATGCACTCAACAGCAAATCCAAATCCTTCTTCAACATGGCCAAGCTGGCAGCGGCTTTGTAATCGCCTTTGATGATCATATCTGTTTTGTAACCAATGAGGGGCGAGGCAACGGCGCTTTGGTTGATGACCGAGAGCATGGTGGCATTGTCGAGTCCACCGCTTTGGCCGAACGCCAAGGCTTCACCCAGCTGAACAGAGGTGGCGGCCACCATGCTGTTCAAAACCAATTTCATCACGCGCGCTTCTTCGCCTTCGCCAACGTGGAAAGTCTTTTTCGCGAAGACGGCAAAAATTGAAGTGAGCTCGTCATAAGCTTGTTTGAAGCCGGAGATCACTGCGGTGAGCGTGCCCGCCTCGGCCATGGCGGTTGAGCCTGAGACGGGGGAACGCAGATAGGTGATGTTGTGCTTTGCAAAATCCGTGGCGACTTCTGAGGAGACGGAAGGCGATACTGTGCTGATGTCGATGAAGGTGGAACCCTTCGCCATCGTGTTGCAGAGTTCAGTGGCCACTTGACGGAAGGCGGCATCTCCTGAAACCGACGAAAACACGAGATCGGATTGCTTGGCCACTTCGGTAACCGAGTCAACTGCGATAAAACCAGCCTTTGAAAATTTCGCTGTCGCAGCGGCACTGCGCGCCAGAACGGTGACGTTATGGCCAGCGTTTTTGTAGCGCACGGAAATGGGGAAACCCATTTTGCCAGCACCAATCCAACCGATGCGTTTTGATTCCGACATTCACTCCACCTTTTCTTGTTCAGCTTTTTCGCGCGCCAAACGGCCACGCTCACGCGCTTCGAATGTGCGCTTGCTCATCCGGTCGAGAAGTTCAACCATGTCTTTGAGATCATTGCGCGCCATGCCCTGGGTGATGAATACAATGCGCGTGCGCTCGTCGGCGCTGGGCCATTTCTCCAACCAGGTCAGATTGTGCAACAGATGCTGCACGCCTTGAACTACAGCGGGCTTTCCCGGCTCTTCAAGAATGTTGATCAAGCCTTTGACCCGCAGCAGGCTCGGCCCCAGATTTTGGCCTATGCCATCAAGAAGGAACTGCAATTCTTCGCGCGCTAAAGGGCTTGAGCGCGTCAACACAAAACTCTCAATACCTTTCGCTACAAGATGCGACGGAATGTTTTGGTCTTTGATACCATCAGCTTCAGCAATCTTCTTCGCATAGGCTTCATAGGTGGAGATGGAGAGCCAGTCAGATGGATCAGCCATGGGGTTAGCAGCATCAAAGCCTTTGTGCATGAGCAAGGGTGCCACGGCTTCGGACGTCAAATCCGCTTTTGCAATTTTAGCAGCGGGGTTGATTGCCTGAAGCTGGGCGCTGAGTTCATCATAACTGTCACCCTCCTTCACATCCAGTTTTGAAATCAGAATATCATCCGCCAGTGCCACTTGCCTGAGCGCCTCATCATGGTTTTGCGATGTTGCGCCCCAATTCACGGCATCAACCACGGTGACAACATTCACCACGCGGTAGAGGCCATCTAATGTGGGTTCTGATAGAAATGCCTGGATCACGGGGCCAGGTTCAGCGAGACCTGTTGTCTCAATCACCACATTATTAAAATCCGGCAGATGGCCCATGGAGCGGTCATGATAGAGGCTGTTCATGGTCGCGATCAAATCGCTGCGGACTGTACAACACAGGCAGCCATTTTCCAGCACCACAACCGCGTCATTGCTGCTGGTATAGAGTTGATGATCGAGCCCTACCTCGCCAAACTCATTGACCACCACAACCGTTTTGGCGAGATCCGGCGATTTAAGCCCCGCATTAATCAGCGTGGTTTTGCCACTACCCAAAAAACCAGTGACAAGCGTGACAGGAATGCGGCTGGCATGATTGAGCGACATGGGCCTGTGTTATCCCACAACCTCGCAACCCGGCAAACCACAAGAGATCAAATGATCAGACGGATAGTTGGTGATAATCTCACAGCCGTCTTTGGTGACAACAACTTCTTCTTCAATGCGCGCCGCGCCTGAGCCATCATTCGATCCTTTCCAAGTCTCAAGCGCAAAAACCATGCCTTCTTTGAGTGGACGAGTTTGTCCTTTGAAGCGTTTGGAGAAGATGGGACGCTCCCACAGCGACATGCCAACACCGTGGCCATATTGCAGCAGGAAGGCTTCTTCCTCGTTCTTGTAACCAAATTCATGGGCATCCGGCCACACGGCGGCCACTTCATCTGGTGTAACACCGGGCTTGATCATATCCATCGATGCGGAAAGCCATTTGGACGCTGTTTCATAAGCATCAATTTGATGCGTGTTAGGCTGGCCACAAATGAACGTGCGATAGTAACATGTGCGATAGCCGTTGAATGAATGCATGATATCGAGAAAAATCATATCGCCGGGTTGGATCATGCGATCAGAGAAAGTGTGTGAGTGCGGGCGGCCACGGCGACCAGAAACCGAGTTCACACATTCAACACGCTCCGAGCCCATGCGAAACAGGCGGTCATTGGCAATGGCCACCAGCTCATTTTCCTTGGTGCCGGGGCGAATGGCCCGCGCGATGTCAACATAGGTGGCATCCACCATGCCTGCGGCCATTTTCAACAATTCAATTTCATCGCCAGTTTTCACTTCGCGGGCATCGAGCATGGCCTGTTGGCCATCAACCACTTCAATTCCTTCAGCCTCAAGGGCGCGCAGCATGCCAAGCTCCATAAGGTCAACACCCAAAGGCTGATTGGCGATGCCGTAATGCACGAGGGCTTTCTTGATCTGCTTGGCAAAATCTTGGCTCACCCCAAGGCTTGGTGGAATGGCACCCTGCATGGTGGTGATGGGGGCTGCCACATTGTCTTTGATCCAGGGCGATGAGATGCGTTTTGCGGGAGGTGCAGGATCCCACAAGAAGGGTGAGCCCTCAGCGGGGCAGAGGCAATAGCGGAAGAATTTATCCCGCGCCCATTCGCCGATATGGGTTGCGGTGACATAGCGGATATTGTCGAAGTTGAAACACAGCACGCCGCCAAGCCCTGCATTGCGAACCGCCGTTTGCGCCTTGGCCAAGCGTTCTTTCGACATGCGGCTATAATCAATGCCTTCTTCCCAGTCTTTGCCCATTTGGCCCCAAGAAGCAGTTGCATAAGGGCTATTATATTTCATGTGTTTTCTCCCAGCTCTCCAGCCCATTTCTTGGTTTCGAGAGTTTCTTTCAGTTTGGACAAAAAAGCGGCTGCATAAGCGCCATCAAAAGCGCGATGATCAAAGCTCTGGCCCAAGGTGCCCATTAGGCGCGCAGCGATAAAGTCGCCTTCAGCAGTGGCGATCACAGCAGGCTTTTTGCGAATGGCATCACTGGAAAGAATCGCCACTTGCGGGGCATTTATAATCGGCGTGGTGAAGCTTGTGCCAAATGCGCCGTTGTTGGTTATGGAATAAGTGCCACCAGCAAAATCAGCAGGCGTCAATTTATGAGTTCGGGCCTTTTCGATTTGACGGTTGATCGCTTTGGCCAAACCTTGCAACGTGAAATCTTGCACAGCGTGGACGACAGGAACCACGAGGCCATTGTGATTGAGATCAACGGCGATTCCGAGGTTGATGTCTTTGGTAAGAATAAGTGACTTACCATCAAATCGCGCGTTCACATGCGGGTATGCTTGCAGAGCGATGCACACTGCGCGTGCGATAAACGGCAGATAGGTGAGCGAATATCCCGTATCGGCCTTAAAGCGCTCTTTATGTCGTTGGCGGACAACTTCGATTTCAGTGAAATCAATATCAATGGCTTGAAACACATGCGGAATAGTGCGCCAGTTTTCCGCAAGTTTTTCGCCAGTGCGCGCACGTACGGTGTTAAGCATGATGACTTGCCCATCGGCAAACTGAATCGGCGTAGGTGCTGGTGTTGCGACAGGAGTGGAGGTGAAACCGCTCACATCTTTCTCTTCAATCTTGCGCAAGCCTTTGGCCGCAGCAGCGCGTGCGATTTCATTCACATCAAGCCTGCGTTCAGCAATCAGACGACGTGCGAGGGGCGTAATGCGCAAGCCCTCAGGGCCCAAAGCATTGCCGAAATGTGTTGTCGGCGTGAACACTTCTTCAAAAGCATTCATAGTTTTCGCAGGCGCAGCGGGTGCTGGATTTTCAGCATGCTTGGGCGCAGGTGCAACAGCATCGCCACCGATCACAGCAACAGTCACGCCAACTTTGGCGGTGACACCATTGCCGATTTTGATCTCGGTTAATTTGCCAGAAACAATGGCTTCAACTTCGACAGTCACTTTATCGGTTTCAACTTCAAACAGTCGGTCACCAATTTTAACGTCATCGCCAACGGCCTTGAACCATGCGAGGATTTTCCCTTCAGCTACGGTCTCGCCCAGTTGCGGCATGATGATTGTGTTGACCATGGCTTATCCGTTCATCACACGAACAATCTTGTCAACTATGCGTGCTGCATTGGGCAAAGCCAAATCCTCTAGATGATCAGCGGCAGGCAAAGGAATATGCGGTGTGGTGATGCGCACAATCGGCCCATTTAAATCCCAGAAACCTTCATCAGCCACGATGGAAGCAATCTCAGCACCCCAGCCTAAGAGGCGCGGGTTTTCCTCTACAGTGAACAAGCGGCCAGTCTTGGCTACGGAAGCCAGCATGGTTTGTGTATCCAGCGGCACGAGAGAACGAACGTCAATCACTTCAGCATCAATGCCATGGTCACGCGCCAGTATTTCAGCAGCGTCCATCGCACGGTGCACCATCATGGCAAGTGCTAGAATCGTGCAGTCTTTGCCCTTGCGCAAAATCTTGGCGGTGCCCAATGTGTCTACAATCTCACCATCGGGAACTTCGCCCTTGGTAGCATAGAGTGCTTTGTGCTCATGGAAAATAACGGGATTATTGTCACGGATTGCAGCGGCCATCAGCCCAATCACATCGACGGGTGAAGAGGGGGCCACAACTTTCAGGCCAGGGATCATCATTGTCCAGTTTTCAACGGACTGCGAATGCTGCGCACCAAAACGTACACCTGCGCCATTGCCAGTTCGAATGACTAGTGGGCATTTGACTTGCCCATTGGTCATATAAGAAATCTTGGGCATTTCGTTCGCTATGTAATCAAAACACACCGCGATGAAATCAGAAAACATGATTTCAGCAATGGGGCGAAGGCCAGTCATGGCAGCACCCATGGCAGCCCCAAGAATCGCTTGCTCTGAGATCGGCGTATCACGCACCCGCAACGGGCCAAATTTATCATAAAGGCCTACAGTGGCCTTGAAAACGCCACCAGCTTTGCCAATGTCTTCGCCCAAGAACACAACATTCTTGTCGCGTTCCATCTCCTGTGAAATGCCGCGGATCACGGCATCGCGGTAACTTAGTTCCGCCATGCCCAGCCTCCGTCAGCGTAAACATCTGTTGTGAGAAGCTCGACAGGTGCGGAAGGTGATGCCTTGCATAGCTCGGTTGCTCGTTCCACTTTGACCATGCTTTCTTCTTCAATCGTTTTGATCTGCGCGTCAGTGAAGCCAAAATCCTTCATGCGCTGTTTGTAAATGATCAGAGGGTCACGCTCTTTCCATTTTTCCAATTCACCTTCGGGGCGATATTTGCCGGGGTCAGCTCGCGAATGGCCTGAATGGCGATAAGTGAGACATTCAATCAATGATGGTCCGCCACCATTGCGCGCCTTTTCAATGGCCGCATTGGCGCTGCGGTAAACAACATCGGCATCATTGCCATCGATCACGATTTTTTCGAGTCCGTAAGCTGAGGCGCGGTCGCCAGCGGGGCTTGGCACGGCAGTCACGTCAGCGTTCAATGTATATTCCATGTAGAGGTTGTTCT
>JANYHE010000029.1 GCA_025359215.1 Hyphomicrobiales bacterium | reverse complement strand
CAACTACCTAATCCTACGCGGGCCCGTCTAAAGGCGATAAATCTTTCCTCGCAAGAGCGTATACGGTATTAGCGCAAGTTTCCCTGCGTTGTTCCGTACCTCTAGGAAGGTTCCCACGTGTTACTCACCCGTCTGCCACTGACATATTGCTATGCCCGTTCGACTTGCATGTGTTAAGCCTGCCGCCAGCGTTCGTTCTGAGCCAGGATCAAACTCTCAAGTTTGAAACAGCTCGATAATGGTAAACCATTATCATTTGATCGCAATGCGTATTAAATTGACGAGAGATTATGTACACTCGGTATTGCTACCGAAGTTTATTATAGCTCTCTAAATATAAACGCAAACGACTATGTTTCGGTTGTTCAATCTGTTACCAGACCGAACCGCCAGGACACACGCCGCCTGCGTTTCTCTTTCTTTCGTTAACAATGTCAAACAGCGGGGAGCCTTCCGGCTCCGATATGCGACAGACAATTCCTTGCCCCGGTCCCCTTTCAGGGATGCCGGCAACTTGGAGCGCCGATCGCATCTTGAATTTCCATGAGGCCGTAGGCGCTAACCGTGCGCCCCAGGCCCTCAGTGAGCGGGTTATAGGTCGAGGCCCATCAAAGTGTCAAGCATCGTTTTTAAAAAACTTCATAATAATTATAAGATATTGATACAAAAGGAAATAAACGTGATTTTTTGGTTGATAACCGCTCATTTTTCAACAATGGGTCACGAAATTGTTGCACGGTTCTGTCTTGAAGCACCTTCTTGGCTGCCACCCCACCCCAAGATGAGCAGTTTTCAGTCAAAATAAATTCCAACCCCGCCTTAGTTCCCGCTCATCGATGGCATTTATGGTTAACGGGTTGTAAAGTTTGCTGTGGGATTTTTAGGGTGTTTGTCAAGGTATGGCCGCCACAGTGGGTTATACCTTTCATACAGCAATGAATGTTTGCACCACTGAGGTGAATGCAATAAGTAAAACGAACTGAAGAATGCGGGAGTGTGTGCGGGTTGCAAGCTAAAGGTCATAAACAGAGAATTGTGCGTAAGCCCGCTCGATCTCAACTTGTTCCGATAGCCAAGGAATTTAACCCCATCGATCTTGAGGCCTCCTTTCTCGAAGACAGTACTCATCATCGTTGGTTATTGACCAGTTGTATTGCTGGCATCACAGGCACATTGATCATTGGTGGTGCCGTTCTTGGCTTATTCGGCCGCAATGCAAGCCCCCCTGAAGCCACTGCGGCCGTGCAAGCCAGCGGCGAAATTACCAGCGCAATCAAAAAGCCCACCGATCTTGCCAATCTGAAATCGGCAACCGCTCCTAAAACTGAAGTGGTTGCCGAGCGCGATTTGAAGGGTGGCTTTGCTTATCCGGTCATCACGTCTGATGAACTTCCCTATGGCAACGCCAAAACAACGGTGTTGGATGCTGAAATTCAGTCGGTTGCCGACGAAAATGAAAACATCACCACAATCAGCAAAACGCCACCACCCGAACCTGTCGACGAGAGTTTTGAGTTAGCCAAAGACAGCACATTGGCCGAAGAGCTCACGAGCAGAGGTGTTTCGAGCGCAGCAGCCCAAGCCTTAGTGGCCTCGCTCGACGCAGTATTGCCTTCGAAAATGATCAAAGCTGGCACCAAGTTTGAAGTGACTTTTGATCGTCAGTTCGATTTTTATGGCCGTGAAGTTACATTCCCTGTGCAACTTTCATTTCAACCTGGCCCGAAAGAAACGATCACGGTTGATTCTGACGAAGACGGGCAATTCACCGCACAAATCGAAGGAAAGGAAGACGGCGTTAAATCTCAATATGCAGAAAAACCCGCTGTCACTCAATTCCGCGCCCAATCAAGAGTGGGTCCCAGCCTTTATGCAACGGCCAAAGACAATCTGATTCCAGACTATATCGTCAGCGAGTTTACACGTGTTTTCTCATATGACGTAGACTTCCAGCGCCAAGTGGCGGCCAGCGATACCTTTGATTTGTTTTATGGCAATCCACTCACAGGTTCTTCCAGCAAGCGTAAAGTTTTGCATTTTGCCAAACTTTCAACTGACGGCATAACCAAAACATATTTCAGATTTACAACAGCCGACGGCCAAACTGATTATTTTGATCAAGATGGCCGCAGCGCATCGCGCGCCTTGTTGAAGACCCCAATTTCAGGTGCAAAACTGACATCGGGCTTTGGCATGCGTGTTCACCCCTTATTGGGTTACACCAAAATGCACACCGGAACCGACTTTGGTGCGCCGACAGGAACCCCAATCCACGCAGCAGGCTCTGGCGTTATTGAAATTGCGGGCCGCGAAAACGGTTATGGCAACGTGGTGGTAATAAAACACAATGAGCGATTTAAAACAATGTACGCGCACATGAGCCGCTTTGCGCAGGGCATTCGCCCCGGCGTGCATGTGAATCAGGGTCAGGTATTTGGCTATGTGGGCACCACTGGCCGCTCAACGGGCCCCCATCTGCATTATGAAGTGCACATCAATGATCGGCCCGTAAACCCGATGACCATTCGCGCCACCGGTGGCAGGCAATTGGCCGGTGCTGATTTGCAAAGATTCCAAGTCAATAAAGATCGCATCATAGCTATGATGCAAAACGCGCCATCAGCAGCGCAAGTCGCACAATCGAATCAATAAAGCCTCTGTTCTTCACGTTGACTTTGAATGTTCTTCGCTATATTCTTACGAATACAGCGAGGAACCATTCATGAAATTTCTAAGAAACATGCTCTGTGCATCGGCCCTCATTTTCCCATCAGCGGTCGCTCACGCCGAAAGCATAAACGTCTTCGCAGCGGCAAGCATGAAAACAGCGCTCGATCAAATCGACACTGCTTGGAAAGCAAAATCAGGCAAAGACGTTGTGGCAACTTATGGCTCATCGGCCACCCTCGCCAAGCAAATTGAACAGGCAGCGCCAGCTGATATTTTTATTTCCGCTGATTTGGCGTGGATGGATGAACTGGCCAAATCCAATTTGATCAAAGCCGAAAGCCGCAAAAATCTCGCAGGCAACACGCTTGTTCTGGTCGCAGCCAGCGGCGCAAAACTTGATTCGAAACTTGAAAATCTTGCAGCAACTTTAGGCCCAGAAAAAATTGCCCTCGGCGAAATTAAATCCGTGCCCGCCGGAAAATACGCCAAAGCCGCATTGGATAATTTAAACCTCTGGAGTGCCATTGAAAAGCAAGTTGTGATGCAAGACAACGTGCGGGCCGCACTCGCCCTCGTCGCACGCGGCGAAGCGAAGCTTGGCATTGTTTATGGCAGCGATGCCAAAGCTGAAGCAAAAGTTGAGGTGGTTGCCACATTCCCTGAATCGTCTCACGCTAAAATCATTTATCCGGCCGCAGTTATCGCGGCATCTAAAAATTCAGACGCTCAACCCTTCCTTGATTTTCTGAGCTCCAAAGAAGCGCAATTGATCTTTCAGGCAAACGGCTTCACATTGCTCGAATGATCTTAACTCCAGAAGAATGGTCAATAATAAAACTCAGCCTCAGCGTCGCCCTTTTGGCGACGCTTTTGTGTCTGCCCATTGGCATTGGCTTGGCATGGCTCATGGCGCGCAAAGATTTTTGGGGCAAGTCCGTTCTCAACAGCGCAATTCACCTGCCATTGGTGTTGCCGCCTGTTGTCACCGGCTATCTCTTGCTTCTGACTTTTGGAAAAAATGGTGCCATCGGAAAATTTTTATTCGACACCTTCAACTTCACTTTCGCCTTCCGCTGGACCGGCGCTGCCCTTGCCGCAGCGCTCATGGCCCTACCTTTGATGGTGCGCGCCATCAGGCTTTCAATCGAGGCCATTGATCAAAATCTATTTGATGTTGCATCTACCGTTGGCGTGTCTCGACTACAGCTCTTGAGATATGTCATCATTCCACTGGCTGCCCCCGGCATTGCCGTTGGAACCATTCTCACCTTTATTAAAGCCTTAGGAGAATTTGGCGCCACCATCACCTTCGTATCCAGCATTCCGGGTGAAACCCAAACGCTGTCGCTGGCCATTCACAATCTGTTACAAACGCCCAATGGCGATCCCGCCGCGTGGCGTCTCATTCTTATATCACTCGCCCTTGCAACTGGGGCTTTGCTAATCTCAGAGCAAATCGAAAAATA
>JANYHE010000122.1 GCA_025359215.1 Hyphomicrobiales bacterium | reverse complement strand
CGCTGCCTATACGCAGCAAACACAGGCCCTGCCATTGGCGGGGCCTTCGTTCTGAAAAGAACGGGCGGTTAGCTCAGTTGGTAGAGCAGGTGACTCTTAATCACCGGGTCGCAGGTTCGAATCCTGCACCGCCCACCATTTTCCAAAATCATTTTAAAGAAAACGGCTGCAGGGCTGCTATTGCGTATCTCATTTGTTTTAGTGATAGTGGGGCATGATGCGCTCTATTTTCACTCTCCTGTTTTTCGTTTTCGCCGCTGTGGCAACCCATGCTGCTGATCAGCCTTGCGCCCAGGATGCGCGCCAACGGGCCGAATTATTGTTGCGCCTGCATTTTGTGATGGAAGCCGGAGACGCGCCCAGCAAATTTGCCAGTTCAGAGGTTTCGAATATGGGAATTGATGATAAAGTTGCAGTTCTGAAACCCATCAAAGCTTTAGTTGGCAAAGGCAAATTTGATGTGTTGGAAGTGCGAGGTTCAATCTACAAAGCCAATTACCGCATGAGAATGATTTATGCACAAATCACAGGCAGCTGCCTGCTGATGGGCCAAGAAATATTGGAAGTGTCTAATCCTTATTGAGGCATTATTTATTTAGATTCACTCATCCCCCTACTCCGCCCCTTCGGGGCACCTCCCCCGGGGAGGGGGAGGAATAGGACGCGAAGAGCTGTGTTAGCGTTTTGTAGCTCTATTCACACCGCTCACCACGGCCTTCAAGCTGGCCACAACGATGTTCTTATCGATGCCCACGCCGAACAGGCTGCTGCCATCGGCCAGACGCAATTCTACATAGGCAATCGCTGCTGCGTTGGCGCCGTGGCCCATGGCGTGTTCGCGGTAATCGGCTACGTCGAAACTGATGCCGCTGTGTTTTCTCATCGCATCAACAAAGCCATCCACCGGGCCATTGCCGTGGCCGTTTATGGTTTTGGGTTTGCCATCCACCATCAACTCGGCGGTGATGGGTTGGTCGCCATGATCTGAGGGGCTGGTGTGCTCCACAAATTTATAGCGGCCATTGCCTTCGAGATATTCGCTTTCGAAGGCTGCCCACAATCTGCTTGCTTCAACTTCCACGCCTTCGCCATCGGCGATTTGTTGCACGACTTTGGAGAATTCAATTTGCAAGCGGCGTGGCAATTCAATGCCATGTTCAGTTTCCATCACATAGGCAATGCCACCTTTGCCGCTTTGGCTGTTGATGCGAACCACGGCTTCGTAACTGCGGCCCAAATCCATAGGATCAATCGGCAGGTAAGGCACTTCCCACAAAGGTTGATTGCTCGCCTTCATCGCCTTGAAGCCTTTGTTGATGGCGTCTTGATGCGAGCCGCTGAATGCTGTGAACACCAGTTCACCCGCATAGGGGTGGCGTGGGTGGATGGGGAGCTGATTGCAATATTCAGCCATGCGCACCAACTCATTCACATTTGAAATATCCAGTTGTGGATCAATGCCTTGGCTGAACATGTTCATAGCTAAGGTTATGATGTCCACGTTCCCCGTGCGCTCACCATTGCCGAACAGTGTGCCTTCCACGCGGTCAGCCCCTGCCATCAAGCCCAGCTCAGTTGCGGCCACGGCACAGCCACGATCATTATGGGCGTGCAGACTATAAATGATGCTGTCGCGATTTTTGAAGTGGCGAACGCACCATTCAATCTGGTCGGCATGCACATTGGGGGTTGCGGCCTCCACTGTGAAAGGTAAGTTCAGGATGAGCGGGTTTTGCGGCGTGGGTTGGATTACATCCATCACCGCTTCACAAATTTCTTGGGCATAATCCAGCTCCGTGCCCATGAAGCTTTCTGGCGAATATTGAAAGCGAATGGCTTCGCTCATGCCGCTTTCATCTGTCATGCTGCGCACAAGCTTGGCGGCGTTGACAGCAATTTCTCTGATGCCTGCGCGATCTTTTTGAAACACCACGCGGCGCTGCAATTCTGACGTCGAATTATAAAAATGCACGATGGCGTGTTTGGCCCCACGGATGCCTTCAAAGGTGCGGCGGATCAAATCTTCCCGGCATTGCACCAGAACTTGGATGGTGACGTCATCGGGGATCAAGTTATGGTCGATCAGGTGGCGACAGAAATCAAAATCGGTTTGGCTTGCTGATGGAAAACCGATTTCAATTTCTTTGAATCCGATTTTCAGCAGCGCATTCCACATACGCATTTTGCGTTCGTGGCCCATGGGCTCAATCAGCGATTGGTTGCCATCGCGCAAATCCACGCTGCACCACATGGGTGGTTTGGTGATTTGCTGCGACGGCCACTGCCGATTTGGCAAGTTGATTTGCGGGAAGGCACGATATTTCGATTGTGGATTGATCATCATTTTGAGGCACTCTGCATTAGCTGTTGGATTTCTGTTCAATTCCCCAAAGAGCCAAGGCAAAAGCCCGGCCGGCCCTTAGGGGCAGCTAAGCAGGAGAAGGTTCAGCGGCTCGGTTGTGGCAAATGCAGAGCCTGTGGTAATCGCAATTAACATACAACCCATCTAGCCAGTCCGGCGACTATTTGCAACAGTTGCGAAATTCATGCGAATTTCGTGTCGAATCAACTTATGGTAGTTTTAGGTTGAAATCATTGGACATAGACATGAAGAACTTAATTCTCTTGATCGGTTTGATCGCTCTCCCACTTTCAACGCCCGCAAAAGCTGATTGTTCTGAAAAGCTTGCCTGGGCCAAAAAGGTGATGACTGGGATAAAGCATAGTAACGTCGCCAAAGAAATTGACGAAAACCAAACTCTTGCCGACGACGCTGACACGGCGATCAACAAAAAAGATGAGAAGGCCTGTGAAACCGCTGTTTTAAATTTGACCAAGAAGCTGGTTAAAAATTGATACAAATTTGCTTGTAAAAAGCCGCTATAACTTAATTGATAAACGCTATTTGCTGAGCCGACTTGGTATTGGCAAAAAATCGCCACAATGGGGCTATAGTGCCAACAAAACAATAATTGGAATTCAAAATGCGCATCATTGCTCCTGTCTTAATCATCGCTTCTCTCGGCTTCTCAACGGCGGCTTATGCGGGACAATGTGCCGATGATGTTGCAAAAATCGACAAAGCTTTGACGACTGCGGTGCTGGACGCCGATATCAAAACCCAAGTTACTGATCTGCGCGAACAGGCGGTTCAGCTTTGCGGTGCGGGCAATGACCAAGAAGGCATTGATGTGACGGCACAGGCAAAAACCCTTCTCAACATCGAATAATCAGCTGGCGAAAGCCATAACCGCGCAGACCAACGCAATTGCCGCTGCTGTAATTGCAATGTGTGCGAAAAGCCTGATACGTGCGATCAGAGACATATCACGGCTGACCAGAAAGTTTCGAATGCGCCAACGCATGGCAATATAAACAATCACCCAAATTGCCACGGCGCCCATTTTTGCGTGGAACCATGGGCTGAGGCCCTGCCCGCCGCCAATGCCCCACAGCAACACCAAACCACTTGCAATGATGGTGACAAAGAAAATATCGCCATAGGGAACGAGTGACTCGCGGTGCGCTGCAATGCCTAAGGCTTTGTCGCCGCCAAGGCCCTTTGCCACGCGAAAGCCAACGATGTTTGAAAAACTGATACCCAAAGCCATGGCGATGGCCAGCAGATGGATGATTAAAAATAATTGGGTAAGGCTCATAAATCAATTTCTCCTGACATCACGTGAACGGCGGAACCGCCCACGCGAACAGCTGTCAACTTGCCAGAGTTTACATCGGCCTCCAAGCGCAAATCGGAAGGGCGGCCCATTTCATAGCCCTGCTCCAAATTCCAAATGTGCGTGCCGTCTGAAAGACTATCGGCGGAAAGAAGTTGCGCCGCTAAAAGCGCTGTGGCGGAGCCTGTTGCAGGATCTTCCGGAATGCCTCCCGAAGGCGCATACATGCGCGCGCGAAAACTAGCATTTGGGCCATCGCCGCCCCGCGTATAGATGTAAGCGGCATCGGTGCTGCCGCCGAGTGGGGCCAGCAAATCTTCCCAATAGGGCAGGCATACCTTCGATTTTTCCAATGCGGCTCTGGTTCTGACAGGCACATAGAAAAAGCTGGGGCCACCTTGCAGCATGGTGATGGTGTGAGCATCAAAGCCAATATCTTCAGCATCGAGGCCAAGTGCGCGCGCTGTTTCGGCAATACTTGGCAATTTTACATTCACATGAAACGGAATGACAGGCGCTGTGAAAATGCCTGCACCACCTGCGGACATTTTAACAGGTGTGAGCCCTGCTTTCAGCTCAAAGCGCACCTCATCAATGCCCCGCAATTCTGCCAATAAAATTGCTGTGCCCAGAGTGGGGTGGCCTGCGAATGGCATTTCACCGCCCGGAAAGAAAATGCGCATTTTTGCCGTGTTGGCCGGATTTTCCGGCTTCATCACAAAAGTGGTTTCACTGAGATTGAACTCTTTGCAAATGGTTTGCATTTGTTCAGTTGTAAGGTGATCAGCATCAAGCACAACAGCCAGCGGGTTGCCCGCAAATTTGTGCGATGTAAAAACGTCTAAGGTGTGGAATTTTAATTTCATGATGTGCCACACTATTCAGTGTGCGGCGCATCACGCAAGTTAAACATTGTACCAGTTGTTATATCGGTTGACGCGCGTCACCGAATGTAGATGAGGTGTGTCAAGATATCATTCCTCGCTACGGAACACTAATTTCTGTTCGCTCTCCAGCTTTCACTTCAACGTCTTTTTCACCTAAAGCTTTATCGGCATCGCCATACACAATCACATGATAGCTACCGGCATTAAAAGCCTTGTTCATGTCCTCGCCATATTCTGTGGCAATTCTATTGCGGGTTCCATCCAGTTTCTTTTTAGCGGCGTAAACTTCGAAGGTTTTTGCACCATCGCCTTTGACGGCTAAATAACCCGCGTTGAGATTGACTTGCAGTTTTTCACGCGCACCTGATTTCAGATCCACATCTGCAATAGCTTCAGCATAATCTTTTTGGACGTATATTTTGTAGAGCCCAGCGGGAGCCGAAAATTGGGTGGGAGACTTGTATTCTGTGGTGAGA
>JANYHE010000118.1 GCA_025359215.1 Hyphomicrobiales bacterium | reverse complement strand
TGGCTATTCAAGCTGCGAAAATTTTTGAGCGCTTTGGAGCCCTGTTTGAAAAAATGGCCCCTGTGTTTTCCAACACAGGCATTGAACGACGCTATTCGGCTGCCCCCAGCGCATGGTTTCATGAACCGCATGGCTGGCCTGATCGCACCGCGTTGTTTTTATCGGCAGCAACGGCACTCTTTAAAGACGCTGCGAAGAAAGCACTGGATGCCGCACAAACCAAAGCTTCCGAAATTGATGCAATTGTGACTGTCTCATCAACCGGAATTGCCACTCCCTCGATTGAAGCGCATGTCATGCATGAGATGGGGTTCAGGCCTGATGTGAATCGCACGCCAGTGTTTGGCCTTGGTTGTGCGGGTGGGCTTTCTGGTTTGGCTTTGGCCTCAAAATTGGCGGTGTCAAATCCGGGCCGCAAAATTTTGTTGGTGGTGATTGAGCTTTGCACTCTTGCCTTTCGCCCTGATGAAATGACCAAATCAAACATCATTGCATCTGCTTTGTTTGGCGATGGCGCGGCTGCTGCCGTGTTAAGCGCGGGCGGTGATGAAGGCCACGGTGCCATTGAACATGCAGGCGAGCATTGCTGGCCTGATACTATTGGCGTGATGGGTTGGCGTGTGGACCCGGAAGGCTTTGGTGCCATATTTTCGCGCAGCATACCTGACTTGGCCTCTCGCGATTTGCGGCCTGCGGCAGATTTGTTTTTGGCACGGCACAATTTATCCATGGCAGATTTGGATTGTTTCAGCTTCCATCCCGGTGGTGCGAAAGTGATAACGGCTTTGGAAGCTGCGTTTGAACTGGGTGAAGGCCGATTGATCAATGAGCGCAAGGTGCTGGCGGGTTATGGCAACATGTCGGCACCGACAGTTCTATTTGTGCTGAAGGAATGCTTGGAAGCCCCTACCAAAGGGCGGCGCTTTATGTGTGCTTTGGGACCTGGGTTCACTGGCAGCTTCATCACGATGGTGCATTAAACATGTGGCCGATCATAATTTTGGCTCTCGTTACAGTGCAGCGCTTGGCTGAATTGGTTATTGCGCGACGAAATACTGCGGCTTTAATGGCTACTGGTGGGCGCGAGGTGGGCGCTGCACATTATCCTTTGATCGTGTTGTTTCATGCAGCTTGGCTACTAGGCTTGTGGATTTTTGCACGCGGGCATGATGTGAATTGGATTCTGATTGGTGTGTTTGCCATTTTGCAGGCGGCACGGGTTTGGGTGTTGGCCACATTGGGTCCACGCTGGACCACACGGATTATTCTGATGCCTGAAAAACCACTGGTTGTTGCTGGGCCATTCAAATTTATTCGTCATCCCAATTATGCTGTGGTGGCAGCGGAAATATTTATCTTGCCATTGGCATTTGGAATGATCAGCTTTGCGATTATTGGCGGGGTGATCAATCTTGGAATTCTGGCCTATCGAATTAGCATTGAGGAAGCGGCTCTGGCGCCAAATCGGGGCAAGCGCATTTAAGGTTTTGATTTTTTTAACCCTGGCGTTTTCAACTAAGGCCAACGCTGTTGATCTTCAGCCTGTAGCACTTGAACTGGTTCTAGCCCTAGACAGTTCGGCTAGCGTGGATGCGAAAGAATTTAAGCTGCAGTTGCGAGGGTTAGCCCGTGCATTTCGAGACCGTGATGTTTCAACTGCAATAGGTCATCTTGCACCTTTGGGTGTGGCAGTGGCCGTTGTTCAATGGGGTGGCGCGGGTGAAACCCGGCTGATTATTCCGTTCACAGTTTTGAATTCTAAGGCGGAGGCCATAGCGTTTGGCCTCCGCATTGCTCACAGTCGCAGGCGTATCCGAGCAACGGACACCTCTATCACTACTGCAATTCAGGATGGTCAAAAATTGCTCGATGAAAATCAGTTTGATGGCCAGCGCCGTGTGATTGATATTTCAGGCGATGGCAGGGACAATAGTGGGCTTGATATTGAAGCGGCGCGCCAATCGGTCAACCGCGCGCATATCACCGTTAATGGCTTGCCGATTGCCGCTGATGAAAGCAGCGTTACGAAATATTACCGCGAACACGTTATTGTTGGAGCTGACTCATTCGTTGAACCCGCTTTAGACTTTGACGATTATGCCCGCGCCATAAAAGCCAAATTATTGCGCGAACTATTACCGCTGGCCTCATGATGTTTCTGCGATGGCTCTTTTAATATTTGAGGCGGCGCGACAAGTTCAATTTTTGCTCTGAGGTCACAATGTCAAAGTCTCCCACTGAACGCACGCGCGTGAAGCGCATGCATGAAAATGCCAAGTATGATACGGCATTGATCCATGCCATTTTAGATGCGCAACCCATGTGCACAGTTGGATATTCTTTTAAAGGCCTTCCTTATGTCACGCCCACGCTGCAATGGCGTGAAGGTAACCACATTTATTGGCACGGATCGGCTGCCAGCCGCATGTTGGAAGCCTGTGAAGAAACCCAAGTGTGTGTGAACGTGACGATTTTTGATGGCATGGTGATGGCACGTTCGGCTTTTGAACACTCATGCAATTATCGCTCGGTGATGGCTTTTGGCACGGCGCATAAAGTGATCCATCGTGATGACAAGGAAGCCCGATTGAAGTCCATGGTTGAAACATTATTTCCGGGGCGCTGGGACATGCTTCGCCCCATGAAAGAGAAAGAATTGAAAGCCACGACCATCTTGGGCTTAGAGCTCAACGAGGTTTCAGCGAAGGTGCGCAGTGGCCCGCCGATTGACGATACAGATGATTATGCGCTGCCAATTTGGGCTGGTGTTATCCCGCTGCAAACAGTTGCTTTGCAGGCCGTTGATGATCCTCGTCTCATTGCCGGATTGGTTGTACCAGACCACGTGGCAAAGTTTAAGATTGGGTGATTAGACCTGATCTTTGACTTCCACTTTTGCAATTAAACCATTGTTATCAAAGGTAACAACCTCTTCGCCGTCGCGCCTGTTTTTCAAGCCTGTGATGCCGCTGGTTGCATCGAGGTGCCACGTCGACCTCACCTTGTTGGCCCCGAGAACTTCAATTTCTGTGTCGTGTGAAACTTGGTCTGAAAACTCTGCAAAGTATTTTCGGAACGTCAACATCAGTGCCGCGCGACCCTTAATGTCACTCTTCATGCTGGGTGAAATGTAGATGATATCTTCGGCAAACATGCTTTCAACTTTGCGCATATCGAATGCATTCAGGGCATCATGATAGGCCTGCAATAATGAAACGGGATCAATCATTTTTCAGCTAATGCACTCATAATTCGCACCCAACTTCTGATGCCTTTGTGAAAACTCGAAACATTGTATTTTTCATTTGGGCTATGAATCGCGTCATCATTAAGGCCAAAGCCCACCAAAACTGAATCCATGCCTAAAATATCTTTAAAGCTGCGCACAATTGGAATTGAACCGCCGGAACCGATGAGAACCGCCTCCTTTTTAAATTCTGCTTTGAGTGCCGAAGCGGATGTTTGAATAAACGTATTGTTCTCTGATATTTCAGAGGCAGGGCTGCCCTCGCCCTCGCCAGAGAAAGTGATGACCGCATCTTTTGGCATTTGTTTTTTGGCAAACGCTTGGAAGGCTTTTAAAATTGCGTTGGGGTTCTGCTTGCCAACAAGGCGAAATGTGAACTTTGCATGGGCCTTGGATGGGATAACAGTTTTGCTGCCCGCCCCTTGATAGCCGCCCCACATGCCATTCACTTCAGCCGTTGGCCTCGCCCAGATTTGTTCAATCATGGTGTGATCTTTTTCACCCGCAGCTGATTTCAACCCCACCGCGCCCAAGAATTTCTTTTCAGAAAATTTCAATCCTGCCCATTGTTTTTGTGTTTCTTTGGGTAATTTTGAAACACCATCGTAAAATCCGGGAATGGTCACTTTGCCATTTTTGTCGTGCAGTGCTGCAATCATTTTGGCCAGCACTTTGATGGGGTTTGTGGCGGCTCCACCATAAAGACCAGAGTGCAAATCTATTGATGGCGAAGTGACCGTCACTTCCTCTTTGACCATGCCGCGTAGCCTTGTGGTGATGGCCGGAGTTTTCGCGTCCCACATGTTGGTGTCGCAGACAAAAGCGACATCACAGGCCAGCTCCTTCTTATGGGCTTTGAGGAATGGTATGAGCGATGGTGAGCCGCTTTCTTCTTCGCCCTCGATCAAGAACGTAGCCTTAATGGGCAAGGTGCCCGTTGTGGCAATGAGTGCACGCGCGGCTTCCACAAAGGTCATAAGCTGGCCTTTGTCGTCAGCTGCGCCCCGCCCAAAAATGCGCTCAACGCCATCTTTGTCGGTTTTCAGTGTCGGTTCAAAGGGGGCGGTGGACCATAAGTTCGCAGGGTCCACGGGCTGCACGTCATAATGGCCATAAAACAAAACATGGGGTGTTTTGGTGGTGGATTCTTTGGGTGCGTAATGAGCCACAATCATCGGGCGGCCCGGCGTGGGGTGGGCTTTGGCGTCAAAGCCAATTCCTTTTAATTCGGCAACCAGCCAATCGGCCGCTTTTTGACAATCAGCATTAAATGCTGGGTCGGTCGATATCGAGGGAATGCGCAGCACTTCAAACAGGCGCTTCAAACTGGTTTTAACATTCTGGTCGACATGCGCCAAAGCCATTTCAATCGGTGTCATTTTCATTCTCCTGCGGCCAGTCGCCGTTTGTTTTTAGGGCCAATTTAAAAAGGTTACTTGAAGCATTCACCATTTTGCGTCAGGACAAAAAGGTGAGTGGATGCCGCTTTTGTGATTCCAACATAATCTTAACACGTGTAGCCCATTCTGTGACGAAACGGAAAAGTGACCAGCGATGAGCACTGAAACCACCCCAAACACCTTTGTGCTGGCGCGTGACAGCTTGCTGGCCCGCGAGCCTGCGGCTGGCTTGCGGCGCTTTCGCAGGCGGGGTTATCAGCGCTACAGGTTGCTGCGGTCTAATATTGATTTCTCGCTCCTTTGGAAACGCCGTTGGTTTATCATTTCCATGATGGTGGGGTTTTCGCTCATGGCAGCGCCAACCCCTGATGGCCTCACCCACCCCGCCCAAATCGTATTGTGCATGTCACTCATGGCCACCATTCTGTTCATCAGTGAGGCTGTGCCCCTGCCCACTGTGCCGCTGCTGATCATCGTTGGCGAAGTTATTTTGCTGAAGGTGGACCCCACCAAAGTGGCGCAGAGCCTGATGACAGATTCAGTCTTGTTCATTATGGGATCGCTGATGCTAGCGGTGGCCGTGGTGAAGCAGCGGCTGGATAAGCGCATCGCATGGTGGATTGTGCGCACCACTGGCACTAACGTATATTGGATTAGTTTTGGCATCACCACGGTGTGTGGTGTTCTTGCAGCCTTTATTGGTGAGCACACCGTTGCGGCCATGATGCTTCCTGTGGGTGTGACGCTGATCACGCTCACGTCGAATGACCCAAAGAAAGTTCATAATCTTGCGGCAGTTATATTATTTTCAATTTCTTACGGCTGCTCGATTGCCGGTGTTGCCACGCCATCAGGGGGTGCGCGCAATGCGATTATGATTAGCTACTGGAAAGATTTTTTCTTTGATCCGACAGACCCTGCCACGCGCCGCTATCTGATGGATTATGTGAGCTGGGCGATTTACACATTCCCGATGTTCATTGTGCGCTTGCCTATTGTGGCAGCTTTGCTGGTGTTCACATTCCGGCCAGAAACCACTGACATGTCGCGCGCCATCAGCCGCTTGCGCACGCAAGTTTCGTTACAAGGGCCGATGCGCGGATCGGAATGGATGACGATTTTGATTTTCGCCTGCACCATTTCTGCGTGGGTGGCGTTTTCATCGACATTGGGTTTAGGCGTCATTGCAATTGCTGGCACAGCAGCATTTCTGGTGTTTGGTTTGGTGCGCTGGGAAGATATTAACGCCGGTGTAAACTGGGGCGTGGTGTTGCTTTATGCGGCAGCGATATCATTGGGCGTGCAAATGAAAGATACAGGCGCTGCCCAGTGGGTGGCCAGCGGTGTTATTCATGGCATGAATGCGATTGGGGCTGGCAGCGATTTGGCGTTCAACACCGCCATCAGCTTGCTCACCATTGGTGTTTCCAACACCATGACGGCTGGTGCTGCTGTGGCCGTTTTGGCACCGATTGTTTTGAAAACGGCCGTGGCTGCTGGCGAAGATCCGCTGCGGGTTGGGTTTGTGACCGCCATCTCTTCAGCTTTTGGATATCTCACACCGGCAGCGCAGCCCGCGTTTACGATTATTTATGCCTCGGGCTATCTTAAAAGTTCGGATTTTTTCAAAATTGGCATTCGCATGATGGTGCTTTCGTTTATAGTGTTGTTGCTGACGTCGACTTTCTATTGGCCGCTTCTCAGTCCCTAACGCGAGAGATTTTAATTGGTGTTCGATTTTTTCAAACGCACCCAACTTTCAGATCGCCAAGAAGCGGCTGTGCGCAAAACACTGTCAAATTTGCGTTCTCAACGGCGCAACCGATTTCGTATTCTAGCCTGCATTGACGGCAGTGATGAGAGTTTTATCTCGGTGCGCTATGCGGCCCAAATGGCGGTGACCGATGATTGTGACGTGATCATTCTCTTTGTGCGGCCGATTGATCAAGGCCTGCATTCAGGTGGATTGCAGGTGCGACTGGCACGGCAAAACATGATGGATGCTGGTTTCGAACTGCCGGGTGTGAAGCATCTCAAGCGCGCGTTGGAAGTGCTCAAGGAAGAAGGTCTAGACGCAGCAGACTGGCCGCGCGAAGTGGAAAATCAAGATGCCTGGGGTGATCCCGCCGGGGACAATAAAATTGAATATAAAAGCCCAACGGGACGCAGTGTTGTTTTGAAATTGAAAACTGCCCCAGATGTGGCCGTGGGCATTCTCGATCAATATGAGCTTGGCCCGTATAATCTTATGATTTTTGGCCAGCCTTCGCGGTGGCGCAGTGAGTTCAAATCATTTTTCGAGTCAGGTGTGGTGCAAAGTGTGGCGACAATTGCCCCCTGCTCTGTGTTGGTGGCAAGGCCGAGTGGCGACAAGCATGGCTATTTCATTTGTACCGATGGCACATCGCGCTCCATGCAGGCCATAAGGCGCGCAGCCGTGCTGGCCCATATGACGGGTGAACCCATCACTCTTTTTTCAGTTGCACCTGACGAGGCTTCAAAACCAGCAGCAGAAGAAGCCGTGGCCAACGCTAAGGCCTTGCTCAAAGCGATGAAAATTACTGTTGCGGACACGCGCGTTGCGGTGGGCAATGCGGTTGATGAGATTGTGGAGATGGGTTCACTTTTTCGCTTCATTGTGGTGAGTGACGAAGGCCGCAGCCGTTTGCAACGCCTTTTTAAAGGCTCAATTGCCAGTGAGGTTATGAAGCGGGCCCGCAGTAGTGTTTTAGATGTGAGATAGTCATGACTGAATATCAGCTTTATTGCATGGGTGAATCTGGCAATGCCTATAAAGCGGCATTGATGCTGCAATTTTGTGGGCTCAGCTGGAAACCAATATGGGTCGATTTTTTTGGTGGCGAAACCCGCAGTGCAGAGTTTCGAACAACAATCAATGAAATGGGCGAAGTGCCTGTTCTGGTTCACGGTGCGAAAAAATTATCCCAATCAGGCGTTATTCTCGATTACCTGGTCGAACAGTCGCGCAAGTTTGGCCCGAAAAGTGAGGATGAACGCCGCGAAATTCTGCGTTGGATGTTGTTCGATAATCATAAATTTACGGGCTATATAGCAACGCTGCGCTTTATGATTTCTTTGGCCAAAACGGGTGAAACGCCTATTACGGAATTTTTGCGCGGACGAGTTTTAAATTCGCTCAAAATTGTTGATGGCCATTTGGCCCATCATGACTTTTTCATCGGCAAGCGCATGACGATTGCCGATATTTCACTGTGTGGATATTTGTATTATGGCGAAGAGCTGCCGTTTGCTCTTGCCGATTACGGACATATTGAAAACTGGCTCGACCGTATCAAACATGTCCCCGGCTGGAAACACCCCTATGATCTTATGCCCCGGCAGCGCCTGCTTTAGGCTTCTGGTGGCTCCATCGAGTCCAAATACTCATTGAGATGTTCTAAATTTTCAAAGCGCATCCAGCCTTCATCTGTTTCGGCTTCAACTGTGTCATCTGATAAAATGCGGGAAGGACGGCCACGGATGATTTTTTCTTCGACCACATAAAGTTCAGACTCTGCTGGGGCTTCTTCAACGATTTCTTCACTGACCGCGTGAACAGGTTCTAAGCTTTCCTCAGGTGCTGTCATATTTTCAACACCACCCAAAGCAGTTTTGATATCTGACTTGGCTTGCTCGAGTGCAGCAATTGTATCAGCTACGCTGCCTGTGGTCGTGGCAGTGATTGTATTCACTGTCGATTTCGTTTCAACAATGGCTGCACCAGCCACTGCGGCTGCGGCGCCCGCGACCTCTGCCGATTTGCGGCCAAAGCCAGGAATGCGTGTGGGAATGTCTTCAGCAGGTTCTACGACGGTTTCTGTGACCGCTGCCTTTGCAATCTCAGGCATGGCGATTGGTTTTGTTGTAAAACCAGTTAAAGCGTTGATAACACTGCCGAGGCCGATGCTAACTATTCCGCCGACTAGCAATATTGCTGCTGTTTCTGGCGTTAGGCCATAAATTTGCATTTGTCCGGGTGATATAATGCTTTTGACACCCAGCAAAACGCCCAATGTCGTTAGAATTAATCCGAGAATCCACATAACTTTAGACATTATAACTCCCCCTTCGCGCCGAATCATTCGGCTAAAGTTTCAACGCTCTCTTGAATCAGGTTCGTAGTTAACATTCTGTGAAGAATTTGGCTAATCTTCAAACACAATGCTGGGCGCTGGCCTTGATAGCGAGCCGCCTTCTAAGCTGGCCCACACTTTTCGAGCGATATCCTGATAGATGCGGGTGTGGGCGGAATCGGGCACCGTGGCCACAATTGGCTCGCCGGAGTCAGATCTTTCGCGCAACTCAATGTCCAAAGGCACTTCGCCCAGAAATGGCACGCCCAATCTTTCGGCCTCGGCCTTTGCACCGCCATGGCCAAATATTTCATGGCGCTTGCCACATTGGTCACACATAAAATAGCTCATGTTTTCGATGATGCCGAGCAGCGGAACATTCACCTTTTTGAACATGTTGATGCCTTTGCGCGCATCGATGAGTGCCAAATCTTGCGGTGTGGACACAATCACTGCCCCAGCCAACGGTGTTTGTTGAGCGAGCGTGAGTTGCGCATCGCCTGTGCCGGGCGGCATGTCGATCACCATCACATCCGTTTCTGACCAAGCCACTTCACGCAACAATTGTGTGAGTGCGGACATCACCATGGGACCGCGCCAGATCATGGGGGTTTCCTCATCCACGAGAAAGCCAATCGAAGCCACTTCAACGCCGAAGCGCTGCATAGGTTTCATGCGCTTGCCTGTAGCATCGCTAGCTTCAGGTTTTCCTTTAAGACCAAACAGTTTTGGCATTGACGGGCCGTAAACGTCAGCATCCAACACGGCCACTTTCAAGCCCAGTGATTTGAGGGCGAGTGCCAAATTAATGGCGGTGGTTGATTTGCCTACGCCACCCTTGCCAGAGGCCACAGCGATCAGATGTTTTATACCCGGAACACCATTTTTCAGCGTTTGAGTGGCACTCACTTTTGGGCCGACTTCACGCGTTGGCGGTCGTTCAGCTGTTAGTGCTACGATAGCCTTTTTAACACCGGGCAAGGCGCTCACGGCCTTTTGCACAAAGGCCTGCAATTGCTCCATGGCCTTCATGTGCTGCGGATCGGCATTAAGAGCAAACATCACCTGCCCATCGTGAATGGCGATGTCGGACACAAGCCCGCTCGAGACAATGTTGCCGCGCCCATCAGGTGCTGCGATGCGCTTCAATTCAGCAAGAATGAGGTCTTTCGAGATGTCAGGCATTATTATTTCCAAAGCATGAATAAGGTGGTTCAGGTTGCGCGGGTCTATAGTTCATTTTTGGTAAATCGCCTAGGCGTTGTCTCAATATTTACCGTTCTTCAAAAGCCAATGTTAGCGAATATTTGCTAGACCTAGTGAAGCAAAAATATATTTGGTCAGGGATTATCCGCCATGTCTGCCAGTTTACAGTTAGGCTCGTTTCTCAATCGACAGAACTTTCATGTGGAATTAAAGCCTAATGCTAAATATCGCACCGGCCTTGAGGATTCCCTGCCTGCTGAACAAGAAATTCCTTGGCAAGGCGATTTGCTGGAAATGTTTCTTAAAAACCAGCTGAGACTTGCGCCCATTATGCCCATCATGTGTGTTCTTTTGGCTTTCACAGCTTCATCTTGGGTTCCGGTTTCCACTGTAGCCTATTGGTTGCTGGGGGCCTTGGGTTGCAACGCAATCCAACTTTTCATTTGCAATCATTATTTCAAGCAGCCCCGCAATGTGGGCGAGCAGCGCGATTGGATTGGTATGATGTCGGCATCAGAGCTGATGCTAGGCAGTTTTTGGGTGCTGCCGCTTTTCTTCTTTTGGCCACAAGAAAATTCACCGCAAGGACCATTCTTAATTGCCGCATTAATGACAGTGAGTGCTGTGCGCTTTCTCATCGTTAGTAATTTTTTGCCAATTCTAATCTCCGGTACTGGCATTGTGACAATTGGTGTTGCTTTGCGCTGTGTCTCAGAAGGTGGCCCTGTTTATCTTGCAATGACAGGATTGATTATCACGCTGGAAGTATTCTTTTTGTTTATCGCAAGGCAATTGCAAGAGACGGCGCGCGACATGATTATTTTCCGCAATCAAAAAGACATTTTGATTTCAGAACTCAAGCAAGAGCGCGACCGTGCTGAAACTGAAAAACAAAAGGCAGAAACTGCCAACAAAGCTAAATCAACATTCTTGGCCAATATGAGTCACGAACTTCGCACACCTCTCAATGCGATATTAGGCTTCTCCGAAATTTTAGAGGGTGAAATGTTTGGCCCAATGGCCAATAGCACCTACAAAGACTATGCTGGTGATATTCACCATTCGGGGCAATATTTATTGGGTCTAATTAATGACATTCTTGATATTTCACGCATTGAGGCCGGACGCAGAGAGCTTCGCGATGAGCCTGTTGCGCTTTCAGAGGCTTTGCTGCACGCCAAACATTTGCTGGAAATGAAAGCTGCGGAAAAATCTATTCGTGTGCAAATTGAGGTTGACGCCACATTGCCCAAAATATGGGGTGATGAGAGAGCGATCAATCAGGTTGTGATTAACCTGCTCACAAACGCCGTGAAATTCACGCCAAACAAGGGCAACGTTATTTTATCAGCCACGCGCAATGCTTCAGGATCGGTGGAATTGACTGTCAAAGATAATGGACCCGGTATTCCTGCGCATGAAATTGAAAATGCCTTGTCGGCTTTTATGCGCGGCAGCTTGGCTTCAAAAAAAGCCATTGATGGCGCGGGCCTTGGCCTGTCCATTGTGAAAGGCATTATGACGTTACATGGCGGCAAGATTGAAATCAAAAGCTCGTCCGGCAAAGGCACTGAGGTGATTTGCACATTTCCGCATCAACGCGTGCTTTCGGGGCCGCGCGGCGAGGTTATCACTAACCCTGCTGTGCACTCAGACACCCAGCGCAAGTTGATCTCACTGTCGAGTTAATCCTTATTTGAGACCCCGGCGCTGGCGAATGTTGCCATATCATTATGGCAATTGACTGCGGCTTTCACTAAGCCCGCCGCCAAGGCCGCGCCTGAGCCTTCGCCCAGCCGCATGCCTAAATCCAGCAATGGCTCCTTGCCAATTCTCTCAAGCAACGCTCTGTGCGCTGGCTCTGCTGAGCAATGCGCCGCCATACTATGATCAAGGGCGCTTGGATCAGCCGCGAATAAAACAGCAGCAGCAGCGGTTGCCACGTAACCATCAATCAGCACAGGCACTCTCTCCATTCGTGCTGCTAAAATAGCGCCCGCCATCGCTGAGAATTCGCGTCCACCAAGCCGGCGCAATAATTCAAGTGGATCTGACAAATGATCTTTGTGCAAAGCCACAGCACGGCGCACAGCATCGGCTTTGCGCTTTATGCCTTCGCTATCAACACCTGTGCCTGGCCCCACCCAGTCTTCGGCTTTGCCACCAAACAGGCCGTGGCAGATGGCAGCGGCAATAGTGGTGTTGCCAATTCCCATTTCACCAATGCAAAGCAAATCGCAGCCGCCCGCAATGGCTTCCATGCCATAGGCAAAGGTGGCTGCACATTCTTGCTCGCTCAGCGCTGCCTCTTGAGTGATATCAGCGGTGGGGTGTTCCAAAGCCAATTCAAAAACCTTCAAGCCCAAATCAAAGGTTTTACAAATTTGATTGACGGCAGCACCACCACTTTGAAAATTGGCCACCATCTGCTGGGTGACAGCTTGCGGATAAGCCGCAACGCCTTGGGCCACCACGCCGTGGTTTCCTGCAAACACGGCTACAACTGTGCGCGCCGCACGCGGTGGGTGCTGGCCTTGCCAACTTGCCATCCAGCCCGCAATA
Source organism: Hyphomicrobiales bacterium (assembly GCA_025359215.1). Lineage (GTDB taxonomy): Bacteria > Pseudomonadota > Alphaproteobacteria > Rhizobiales > Aestuariivirgaceae > Aestuariivirga. Next base: position 17,697 of record JANYHE010000118.1, on the reverse strand, counting down.
TTTTCCAACTTTCCTAAAGAACCCGGAGGTTTGGTCAATTGCGCATCATGAGCAGTGGCCAAGGCCGCAGCTTCAGAATCTGCTTTGGGCATGATCTTGAAGAGAGCGCGGATATCATCAAATGGAAGGCCGGTGGTCATAATTCAAAATTCCTGTAGATAAGAAGATGAGCTTTCTCTAACAGTTCAAACACAGGAACCAAGTGAAAACTCCGTCATGAGCGACATTCCACCCAATACAAGCGGAGAACGTGGCCGCTTTAGGCCATTTGCCGAGCTGTTGTTCAGCTTGCGCTTTCTGACGCGGCTGCCCATTCCTTTTACGCGTACACTTGATCCGCCGCCTTTGGCAGAATCCATGCGATTCTTCGCGCTGGCAGGAGCATTTATCGGCACTTTAAATGGGCTTGTATTGCTCGGCCTGCACTATTTGCACCTTCCTGCCTTAATGGCCGCCACATTGACCTGTGCATCAGCAGCCCTCATCACAGGTGCGCTGCATGAGGATGGGCTCTCCGATATGGTGGACGGATTGTTTGGGGGAAAATCCCGCGAGCAACGTCTTTTGATCATGCGCGATAGCCGAATTGGAAATTACGGAGCTATTGCGCTGATACTGGCGATGTTAACCCGCGTCGCTGCTTATGAAGCTTTGTTAAACTTATCTCTCACAACTGTTATTTTGATATTTGCTGCCAGTGGTGCATTTTCACGGGCCATGGTTGTTGATCTTCTCTGGGCCACGCGATCGGCCCGAAGCGATGGGCTTTCAGTCTTTGCAGGGCGTCCGGGGCGCAATTCTGCGCTATTTGCAATTTTATTCGGTGGAGCATTGACAGTCTGTGCTGGCTTCCAAATTCAACAGGCCAGCGGCGTTGTTGCCATATTGGCGGCTTGTGCTGTTACTGCTGTGGTGCGGCGACTGGCGATCCGCATGATTGGCGGCCAGACAGGCGATGTGTGTGGAGCGGTGCAGGTGCTGTCTGAAATTGCAATGCTCGCTGTGTTCACATCAATGATTGGTTAACCTTGCCGATAAGTTTAACAATCCCGTAAAGGGTTTGTGGCGAATGAGCCGTTAACTTCACTCTGAATTGATGTGTGTGGAGTGCGTTTCAAATGGTGCGTTATGGTCCGATGCCAAGTGTGGTTCTCGCCTTGTTGTTAACAGCAGGCGCTGGTTTGCCTGGTTTTGGTGAACGACAGGCAAGCATTCCGCCCATTCAATTGATGGCGATGACTGAGCTTAAATCAGGCGATATGGGCCATTACCGCGTGACAGCGCGCATTAATCATTCTGATATTGATGTGATGGTGGATACGGGTGCCAGCGTTGTGGCGTTGAGTTATGAAGATGCGCAAAAAGCAGGCCTTCATCCCAATACGCTCGATTACACAATTCCAGTTTCAACTGCTAATGGCGTGGTGAATGCGGCGCGAGCCACATTGGACAAAGTGGAAATTGATACTGTTCGTGTCGAAAATGTGGATGCCATGGTTTTGCCTGAAGGCGCTTTGAATGGCACACTCTTAGGCATGAGCTTTCTATCGAAGCTTGACAGCTTTAAATCTGAAGGTGGTGTTCTTACTTTAAAGAACTGACGCCCGCTTGACAGAAGGGGGCGTTTTCGGGCCATACAGCGCCTGACAATAAACTCATCATGGCATTATGAACGATTTTCGATTTCCCGATATTGAAACACCTTGTGTGAAAGTGTGTGTGGTGGACCCTGAGACGCAGTTTTGCATTGGCTGCGGGCGCACCCGTGGCGAAATTGCTTCATGGATTGGCATGACCGCCGGAGAGCGCCGTGGGGTTATGGATGCCTTGCCTGAACGCGTGGCCACGCTAACGCAACGTAAAACCCGCCGTGGCGGTCGGCAAGGGCGTCTTGCAGCCCGGAACGCAAACTAAGCGGCCTCAGCTTGCCTTGCAGCTTGTTCTTCAACCACCTCCAGTGCACGCATTAAAACTTTTAAGTCGGCACCGGGTTTGCAGCTTTCTGTCGAAATAATTTGCCGCCACATGCGGCCACCTGGTTGTGAATGATAAAGCCCCAGCATGTGCCGCGTTATGCGGTGCAGAAACAAGCCTTGTGATAGTTGCTGCTCAATATAGGGCAACATCGCAACCACAGCATTGCGGCGTGTTGCGCAAGGGTTGGGTGCACCATAGATTTTAGCATCAACCTCAGCCATCACCCACGGCATGTGATAGGCCGCACGGCCCAGCATCAAGCCATCCAAATCTTTTAAATGGGGTTCACCCTGCTCCAAGGTTTCGAGACCACCGTTCAAAATGATAGTGAGAATTGGAAAAGACCCTTTCAGCCTATGAACGCGGTCATAATTGAGCGGAGGAATTTCGCGATTTTCTTTGGGGCTCAAGCCCTTCAACCAAGCCTTGCGGGCATGCACCACAAATGTTTCGCAACCTGCCTTTGAAACAATTTCAACAAAGTCTTGAAGCCCCTGCTCTTCGTCTTGATCATCAATGCCAATGCGGCATTTCACCGTGATTGGAATGTTCACGGCTGAATGCATTGCCGCCACACAGTCGGCAACAAGTTGCGGCTCAGCCATTAGGCAAGCGCCAAAGCGGCCTTCCTGAACCCGGTCTGATGGGCAGCCCACATTCAGATTTATTTCGGCATAGCCATAGTCTGCCCCAATTTTTGCGGCCTCAGCGAGGCGCGCGGGATCACTGCCACCCAATTGTAAAATCACGGGTTGTTCTGCCGCATCAAACCCCAGCAGTTTTTCACGATCGCCAAATACCACGGCATTGGCCGTCACCATCTCAGTGTAAAGCTGAGCATGGCGTGAAATCTGGCGATGAAAAAATCGACAATGCCGATCCGTCCAATCCATCATGGGCGCAACGGCGAATGTTTTTCTCTTGTAATTCAATAGTTTGCTCTTGTATTGCAGTAGACTAAACAGAGAATATTTGTGCAAATTTTGCACACTGTTTTATGGTTTGTACGACGGTTACGCTTTGTTTCTGCTCGCGAATGGCCATAATCGTCAAGTTTCTTTCTGCTCTTTGGCTCTCTCAGCGGGAAAAGTTCTTGCCATTTGGCAGTCTTTGACACATATTATGCCATATTGAGGTATTGGATATGACTGCTCTACTGCAAGTTGATACGGCTCCACTTGAGTTTCAACCCACACCAATCACTGATGCTGAAGCGGCGGCGATGTTCCGTGCGGCGGTAGCGATGTTTGCCAAGTGGGACATCACAGATGATCAAGCTGCAATCCTGCTAGACGTGCCGGTGCGATCATATCGTCGGTGGAAAGCAGGTGAACAAGGTCGCATTGATCGTGATGGCAAAGCACGGCTTTCAAACCTGATGGGGATCCACAAGGCACTGCGTTACATGTTCCGTGAGCCGGATCGTTCCTACCGATGGATCAAGGCGTCCAATGACGCGTTTCGAGGTGCTTCAGCACTGGATATCATGTTGGGTGGTGAACTTACAGATCTCATGCGTGTGCGGCGTTATCTCGATTCGGAGCGCGGTGGCTGGTGATCGATCCCACCTCCCTGCCCGTTTCAATAGTCAGATGGGAAAATGCAGTTCGGATCGCCCGCAGCATTTATCCACCCATAGATCTGTTTGAAGATATTGCCGATCCGGCAGACTGGCCTTTGCTGATATCTGCCGAACAAAAAACCAATCCCCGCCTCATGGAGAACATCGGCAATTTGGACCTTGTTCCAGAAGACCGCCGCGTTGGAGGAAATGGTGCAACTTACCTTATGGCACCATTTTGTCATGTGAGTCCCGATCGCAGGAGTAGGTTCAGCGATGGCAGTTTTGGCGTTCTCTATGTGGGAAATCTTTTTGAAGTCGCACTGCTGGAAACTATTTATCACCATGAGCGCTTCATGGGCCGAACCCATGAGGCTCCAGGTTGGACATCGCAATTTAAGGAAATTGTCATGAACATCAATGGGCGGTTGCATGATCTGCGCAAGCCGAATGCTGATCAATTGCAGGCACTCGATCCCGACAGCTACGCCGTCAGCCAAGTGTTGGCTGCGCAATTGCGCGCCGCCGGATCGGATGGTCTCGTCTATCCAAGCGCCCGCCACAAAGGTGGCGAATGTGTTGGTCTGTTTTACCCTGACCTTGCGACAAATGCAGTTCAGGGCCGCCATCTCGATTATCACTGGGACGGCACGAGGGTCGATCTCTATCGCAATCCCAGCAATGGACATGTCTTCAGGATTGTTCCCGATCTCTTGGCGTAAAGGCCTCAACCAAGTTTAGACGCAGTGCATGAAATGAATTCGCGAATACACTTTTCTCAAAGCCCCATCTTCTATGATTTTGCAGAATGGATTTAGTCATAAACTCATCCTTTTGCAGTCACGCTCTCAGAAGTCCCTCTACTTTTCCGGATAAGTCCAGGGTATGGTTACTCACTATTCAAACACAACGCGCGGAAAATAGAATGACACAACCCAATTTGGCATATCAACAATTTCACTGATGCGCAGATCGCCACACACGGAACATAGCATGTAAGCTTCAACGTCGCTTAGTTTGTAACGCTTGCAGAGCAGATCAATCATGCCGCACACTGCTTCCCGCGCCCCTTGCATTAAGTCACTGCCGATGCCTGTGGTCACCTCATAGCCCTTCACATCTAAATGACGTGTCACAGGCCCTGGCGTTGTAAACCGAGGGAAAGTAAGATTTGCACCTTTCACCAATTCCAATTTAGCGGCAACTGTGCAAGGGCTTTCAATGGCCGTGCCGCAAACCTCACCATCACCTTGCGCTGCGTGAGTGTCGCCCAAACTGAAAAGGCCACCCGCCACTTCTACAGGAAGATAAAGTTCAGTTCCTGATGCAATATCGCGAATATCCAAATTGCCGCCCATGCGGCGCGGCGGAACCACCGAGTGTTGTCCCATTTCGGCGGGTGCCAAGCCAATTGTTCCGCAAAAAGGCTTGAGTGGAATGCGAGCGGCAGAACTGTAAACAGCGGGCACCATTCTCACCGGATCATATTTCCAGATGTGCAGAGCCGGATCTTTAAACTGATCGGCAAGCAAACCAAAGCCCGGAATATTAGCAGTCCAGCCCCAACCAGATGGTCCGAATTCCAGCAGAGTTACTTTGATTGCATCACCCGGCTCTGCACCATCAATATAGACTGGGCCTGTGACTGGATTTACTTTGCCGAAATCCAAGTTGGTCAAATCAGCCAAATCTGAGTTTGCGTTGAGTTGCCCACCACTTGCGTCTTGTGTGTGAAACTCAATTGTATCGCCCGGTGCAACGTGAATAGCGGGTGTGTTGGCATTGTTCCAGCCGTGATGGCAGGTGTGATCGTGAATGGTGTGTGTGCATTTCATGTGGGCAATGCTCGCTCGCTGCGACAAATCTGTCAATGATGAAATCCCGATTGCCAACCATGAATTTCCGACATAGGCTTTGATTACAGGGAAATGATGAGGCAAAAAATGCCCGCGTTAAAACAAATAGAAGGCCGCGCAAAATTTGGCCAATACGAAACTTGGTACCGCATCACTGGCGATCTCAAATCAAAAAAGCCGCCGGTTTTTTTGCTTCACGGCGGACCTGGCGCTGCCCACAATTACATTGATGCCTACAAATTGCTTGCTCATGATGGCCGTGCTGTTATCCACTATGACCAATTGGGCTGCGGCAACTCCACACTACTGCCAGACAAGGGGGCTGATTTTTGGACAGTGCAACTTTTCATTGATGAGTTGAACAATCTTATTGAACACTTAGGCCAGCGCGAAGCCTTCCATGTTTTAGGTCAAAGTTGGGGCGGCATGTTGGGTGCCGAATATGGCACCACAAGGCCGCACGGTTTGAAATCTCTCACAATAGCAAATTCACCTGCTTCAATGGCGCTGTGGATGAGTGAGGCCGCGCGCATGCGTTCATTGATGCCGCAACCTATTCAGGATGCCCTGAACAAACATGAAGCAGCTGGAACAACAGACAGCAAAGAATATCAGGATGCAACTCTGTGGGTCTATGAGCGCCATGTTTGCCGTGTCGTTCCTTTTCCACCTGAGGTTAAAGAAACATTCGAGCAGGTGGCGCGCAACCCGACTGTTTATCACGTGATGAATGGTCCCAATGAGTTTTTCGTTGTGGGCTCACTTAAATCGTGGAGTGTGATTGACCGACTGCACCTGATCAATGTGCCGACTTATGTGCTGACGGGTTATTATGACGAAGCGACGCCCGCCTGCGCGCAACCCTTCAAAGATCACATCAAAGGCGCAATAGGCGAAATTTATAGTGATTCAAGCCATATGCCACATATCGAAGAACAAGAGCTATGCATGAAAAATGTGGGAAAATTCCTTGCGGACAATGATTAAGACAGGAAGCACAAAATGAAAAAATTTATAGCAGGCGCGGCAACAGCCGCACTTATGACGGTGGCAGCAGCGACACCTTCCTCAGCCGAATACTTAAAGGAACATCGCGGTGGCACCATGCGTCTCCTTTCGCACGCCGCGGCGGGAACGATTGATCCACACATCAATTATACTCTACAATACTGGCAGATTTATCAATCAACATATGATGGTTTGATTGCATTTCAAAAGGCCGCTGGCGCTGATGGTTTTGTAAAAGTTCCAGACATTGCCGAAGAGTTCCCCAAGCCCACAAATGATGGCAAAACCTATGTCTTCAAAATTCGGAAAGGTATAAAATTTTCTAATGGCAAGGAGCTGGGAGTAAAAGATGTTGTTGCATCGTTGCAGCGCATTTTCAAAGTGTCGAGTCCCACTGCTGGTGGCTTCTATTCGGTGATCGTTGGCGCAGATAAATGCATCAAAGATCCAAAAACCTGCACGCTTGAAGGCGGCGTTGTTGGCGACGAAGCGGCTAACACTGTTACGATTAATCTCACGCGGGCCGACGCGGAAATATTTGATAAATTAGCCCTGCCCCATGCTGCAATTTTGCCAGCGGATTCGCCCACCTCTGATGTGGGCTCGAACCCCCTGCCTGGCACTGGTCCTTACATGTTCTCGGCTTATGACCCCAACAAGGGCATGACCCTTGTGCGCAATCCAAACTTCAAGGTGTGGAGCGAGCAAGCCCAGCCCGACGGTTACCCTGATGTTGTGCAATATGACTTTGGTCCGACCGAAGAAGCACAGGTGACGGCAGTTCAAAACGACCAAGCCGATTGGATGTTTGATGAAGCGCCGGCAGATCGTCTTGCTGAAATTGGTACTAAGAATAAAGAACAAGTTCATGTGACACCGCTGACAGCATGGTGGTATTTGCCGTTTAACAACAATCTGGCACCCTTCGATAATATTAAAGCACGCCAAGCTGTAAACTACGCTCTGGACCGCAAAGCTTTGGTGAACTTGTTTGGTGGTCCCGTGCTTGCATCGCCCGTTTGCCAAGTACTGCCACCTGGCTTCCCCGGTCATGTTGACTATTGCCCCTATACCAAAGATCCCGGTGCAAAATGGTCTGCACCTGACATGGAAAAAGCCAAGAAGCTTGTGGAAGAGTCCGGCACCAAAGGCCAAAAAGTGACCGTGATTGTGGAAGATAAGGCAGTCGCTAAATCAATTGGTGTTTATCTGCAAAGCCTGCTTACTGAACTTGGCTATGTGGCGGAGGTGAAGCCGATCTCTCCAGATATTCAATTCACTTATATTCAGAATACAAATAACAAAGTTCAACTGTCAGTCACGCAATGGTATCAAGATTATCCCGCAGCTTCTGACTTTCTGAATATTTTGTTTGGTTGCTCCAGCTTCACACCGGGCTCTGATAGCTCGATCAATATGGCTGGTTATTGCAACAAGGATGTTGATGCGAAAATGCAAAAAGCTTTGGCCTTGGGCGTCACAGATCAAGACAGCGCAAATAAGCTTTGGGCAGAAGTGGACAAGGCCGTGACAGATGATTCTGCTGCTGCTGCATTGTTTACGCCTAAACATCTGGATTTTGTTTCCAAGCGTTTGGGCAATTTCCAATTCAACTCACAATTCTATTGGATGGTCACGCAGTCTTGGGTGCAATAAGGCCCAAAACAATTGTCTGAAGTTGTGTTGAATACAGTCATTAAAAGCCGTGGCCCTTGGGCCACGGCAATGCGCAGGCTTTGGCGTGATCGCGCAGCTATGGCAGCTTTGACTTGCTTTTTAATTATATTGTGCATGTGTTTGCTGGCCCCTGTGTATGCTGGTTGGTCGCATGCTGAACCTTTTAAATCAACGTTGGATGCCACCATCCAAATCAACGGCCAAACCGTTAATGTTATGGAGCAATCAACGGAAGGCTTGGGGCTTGGCTACAACCCAATCGGTCCAACCTGGCAACTCGGCAATTATTTTCTGGGGGCTGATAACCAAGGCCGCGATGTGATGAGCCGCTTGCTTTATGGGGGTCTAAATTCATTTCTCATTGCTGGCGCAGCTACTGTTTTAACGCTCTTTTTTGCAACGCTCATCGGGCTTGCCGCTGGCTTTTTTGGGGGCGTTGTTGATGCCGTGCTGTCGCGTGTTCTTGATATTCTATGGGCCTTTCCCGTTTACCTCTTGGCCATATCACTTTCGATTGTGTTGATTGCTCATGGCATAGAAATTGGTCCCATTACAATTGAATCGGGCAGTCTTTGGCTTCCCATTTTCATCATTGGAATTGTTTATATTCCTTACGTGGCGCGGCCTGTGCGCGGGCAAGTTATGTCATTGCGGCAAAGTGAATTTGTGATGGCCGCTATTGGTCTCGGCGCTTCCAATAGCCGAATTTTGTTGCGCGATATTTTACCAAACGTGGCGACAACTTTAATTGTCTTTATTCCATTGATGATGGCATTGAATATGCTCACTGAATCTGCGCTCTCTTTTTTATCCATTGGTGTGCAAGCCCCGGATGCAAGTTGGGGAACAATTATACAAGATGGCCAGGGATTGCTTTATTCCCGGCCCATGGTTGCTTTGGCACCGGGACTTGCCATTGTATTGAGCGTGTTGGCATTAAATGTTCTGGGTGACGGTCTACGCGATGCACTTGATCCGCGCTCCAAAATCAAACTGGGACGCGGCTAATGCTTCTGGCAATCACACGCCGTTTAGGCCAAATGCTTTTTGTATTGGTTGGGATCAGCATTCTGGTATTCTTGATTTTCTTTGCCACACCTGGGGCAGATCCTTCAGCTCGCATTGCAGGCCGCAATGCCAGCCCCGAAATTTTGGAAGCTGTCCGCAAAAGCTTCGGCTTTGATCAACCTTTTTACATGCAATATTTGATCATGATGAAAAAAATTTTCGTTACCGGTGACCTTACATCATTCGTCAATCGGGGGTGGAAAGTTGTGCCTGCAGTGTTTGAAGCCATTCCCGTTACACTTTCTCTTGTTATAGGTGCCGCGGTATTGTGGGTAGTGTTTGGTATAATCATAGGGACAGTGGCGGCAGCCACGCGCGGCAGTTGGTTGGACAAATTCCTGATGGTCCTAGGACTGGTCGGAATTTCGATGCCCGTTTATTGGTTGGGCGAAGTGATGAACCTCGTCACACAAAGCCGCTATCACGATACGTGGATGTTTTCATGGGTGCCACCGCTTGGCTACAAGAACATTAGTACAGATCCGAGAGGATGGTTTCTCACGCTTATTATTCCATGGTTTACTTTGGCTATTCTATATATTGGCCTTTATGGCCGCGTGCTGCGGGCCAACTTAATCGAAGCCTTGCAGGAAGACTATGTGCGAACGGCGCGGGCGAAAGGCCTTTCTGAAACGCGCATTCTTTTGCGTCATGCTTTGCGCACTTCACTTACCAGTTTTGTGACTTTATTCGGATTAGACTTTGGTGCCCTTGTGGGCGGCGCTGCTCTGCTGACTGAGGTGGTGTTTGATCTTCATGGTGTGGGTATGCTTACTTATAATGCTTTGCTCACGCTCGATCTGCCTGTCATTATGGCTACAGTGCTTTATGCTTCATTTTTCGTTGTGCTTTCCAATGCATTAGTCGACGTCGTTTACATCTTCCTTGACCCTCGTGTGAGAACCGCTTGATGTTGGAAGTGCGCGATCTCAAAGTTTCCTTCCACACCGAGCAAGGCCCGGCGCGTGCCATAGACGGTGTTTCGTTTGATGTTGCAGAAGGTGAAATTCTCGGTGTTGTTGGCGAATCCGGTTCCGGCAAAACTGTTTCGCTTCTGGCTGTTATGGGCCTCATCACGGATCCTAACGTTGTGATTGAAGGCTCAATCAAATATCAAGGACGCGAATTGGTGGGCTTGCCCGCGAAAGAGATGCGCAAATTGCGCGGCCGCGAGATTGCCATGATTTTTCAAGATCCCATGACCGCGTTAACTCCCGTCTATACGATAGGTTGGCAAATTGCTGAACAGATCCGCGCTCACAATTCTATCAGTGCCAAGCAGGCAGAGCAGCGTGCTATTGATCTTTTGGCTGAGGTGAATATTGCGAATCCACATGAAGCGATTCATCGTTACCCTCACCAACTGTCTGGAGGTATGCGTCAGCGGGCGGTGATTGCGATGGCTCTATCGTGCAATCCCTCGCTGTTGGTGGCAGACGAACCTACCACTGCACTGGACGTGACGGTGCAAGCCCAAATTTTGGATTTAGTGCGTAAGCTGCAAAAAAATCATAAGTCCGCAGTCGTTTTCATCACGCATGATATGGGGGTGATTGCTGAAATTGCTGATCGTGTGATGGTAATGTATGCGGGGCGCATTGTGGAGCGTGGCAACAAGGTTGCGTTGTTTTCCAACCCGCTTCACCCCTACACGAAGGCCTTGCTCGATTCCATTCCGCTATTGGAGGGCGAGCGGCCTCGTCGATTAAAATCTATTCCGGGCTCCCCCCCTGCCCTGCTCAATCGCCCCAAGGGCTGCGCATTTGCACCGCGTTGTGCAAATCGATTTGAGGCCTGCGCGAGTGTTCCCGTGCTCCCGAATGCAGGTCACGATGCAGCTTGCTTCAAGGTGAATCCATGACTGTTCTTTATGAGGCCAAAAATGTCTCAAAGCGCTTCACTGTGGGCAGCCGTTTTTCCGCGACAGGTAAACTGACCCTCAATGCCGTGGACAATGTTTCGCTATCTATCAAGGCTGGGGAAACACTGGGGCTGGTTGGTGAATCCGGTTGCGGCAAATCTACATTGGGCCGTTGCATGACGCGGCTCTATGAAATTTCACACGGGACGCTTGTGTTTGATGGCGATGATATTTCTCAAAAATCCTTGCGCCAATTGCGTCCTTTGCGGGCCAAATTGCAAATGGTGTTTCAAGATCCTTCAGCCTCACTCAACCCGCGCCGGCGTGTAGGTGACTTAATCGGAGAACCTTTGCGCATCCACGCGAAAATGAACCATCGTGAAATCGCAGATCGGGTTTCGGAACTGCTCACCTTGGTTGGCCTCTCTCCAGATCACGCGACGCGCTTTCAACATGAATTTTCCGGTGGGCAGCGTCAACGTATAGGAATCGCCCGCGCGATTGCAGTCAATCCTAAACTGATTGTTCTGGATGAACCTGTTTCAGCACTCGATGTTTCAGTGCAAGCGCAAATCGTAAACCTGCTTGCAGATTTGCAAGAAAAACTTAATCTCACCTATGTGTTTATCGCTCATGATTTGAGTGTGGTGCGCCAAGTGTCCACGCGCATTGCCGTGATGTATTTGGGTTCTATTGTTGAAATTGGCAACATCGAAGATATTTTTGCAAAGCCTGCCCATCCTTATACGCAAGCCTTGATTTCTGCTGTTCCTGAACCTGATATTAAAAAGGCGGGCATGCGAAGCCGCATTATCTTGACTGGAGACGTGCCAAGCCCTGTCAACCCGCCGTCAGGCTGCCGGTTTCATCCGCGTTGTCCGATTGCACAAGATCGATGCAGGATGGAGCGCCCGGTGCTTAGAGTGCATAACTCTAAACAACAGGCAGCGTGTCATTTTCCATTGTGATTTGGCATATCCATTGGGTGTAGACCCAGACAAAAAGGCATGGTGATACTGATTAGAACTTGCCAATTGCGTTAATGAATATGCCATGCGAGTCGTAAGACTGATCACGCAGATCGTCAGAGAAGCGGCCAAAGTTATATCCAACTCCCATTTTAAAGTTGTCTCCGAAATGGCGATAGACTGCGGCCAGCGCTCCAAAATCGGAACTTCCCGTCACAGGCGTCCACAACATTCGGCCTTCAATCAAAGCATCCCAATCTTTGACAATGTTTATGTCCGCGCGAAGGACAGCCAAGTGCGCAGAGCTTGTGCTCCAATCAGCGCTGCCATCACGCGGTTTGGTTTGACCGATACGGAAGCCATATTTTGCGCCAACAGTTAAAACATCAGAGAGATCATAGTTCACATCAGCAGACATGATATGGCTCTGTTGGGCTGGGCCCAAAGTTGAGCCATTCACCGTGACTTGATCAGCGCCAGGCACATCATACAAGAATGTATATTTGAACAGTGCATTCAAGCGATCATTTTCGATTGGCCGATATGCATAACCCAAAGAGGCTTCAACATATTCGCCGCTGCGTGTGGTTTGCGTCGCATCCGTGAACACGGCATCCAAGTTACCCAGAAAACGCCAATCTTCGGAGGCGCGAATGCCAACATTTGCGGCAAACAAATAGGACATCAGGTTGCGTGTGTTGTCAGTCGAATTTTCTCTACGAACTTCGCCTTTGATTTTTCCTGTTGTTCCAGAATCATCTTTGTAACCGGCGGAAAGGGCCAAGGCTTGTCGGTCGAAGTCGCTGTTCTTCAGCAATGTTGTGGCATTGATTGAATCATCTTTGATAGTGCCCATTTCAAGGTTTCCGCCAAGCGTCCACCGCGCGGCGGGCGTGTAAACCACACCATAAGTTTGAGCCAAAGTCTTGCGAACACCGAACATATCATAGCTGTCTTCCGCAAAAATCGACAGTTGGTCATTATAGCGATGTTTTGCACCAGCAATGATAGAACCCAAATCATCACCATAGACTAAGCTGGATACATCATTGCGATCTGAGTCGAGGCGGTAACCTGTATAATAAGTGTCGTCAGCTGTGGGGCTATAGGCCAATTTCGCTAAGCCTCCTAAGCCACCAGTGCCATAAGATACCTCTGCCGAGCCGGTCACCTTCTCGCTCAACTTGGTTTCGCCACCAATGCCAACGCGATTGTTAATTTTTCGGCTTCCGGAACGAGCCACAGTGGCCTGACCAAATACATAAGCCGATTGATCCTCATTGGCTTTATAGGTGATGTTTGCTCCAACGTCGGTGCGTGAACCATTGTCTGTGGAACCTGCGGCAAAAACAGCATTGTTTGAATGCTTAATGCCCGGCGTGACTGTTAGTTTATCAGCAAACTTCAAACCGATATGCGCTTCAAGCTCTTGTGACTGGCGAACACCTTGGGTTTCAGATGAAGTGTAGCTGCCACCAATGTTTGCCCGATCTTGAACTTCAAGATCGCCCTTCACACCCCAATCATTCTTGGCGCTGGTCACTTGTTCTTCCAGTGACGAAAAGCCACCATCCTTATGATCATAAAAAGCCATAAGGCCGCCTTTAGCGGCACCATGCGTGATATCAGCAACATCCACATGAAGTTCAGAGCGGTAAGCATTGGCTTTTTGGCCACTGACACCGGAAGTGACGATATCAGAAATTGTCAGACCTCCGTCGCTTGATGTTGTGTAACCAAAACCGGGGCCTTCAGATTGGGCTACTTCGGCTTCAATATAAGTGCCCTCAGAGTGTTGCACTCTAATATCTGCACCCATCATGGTTTGATCGGCTGCACCAGTTTTATCTTTTGATCCTGTCACACCGAGGCGCACATGATTGCCAAACCACTGTTGCGCACGGCCACCATAAGCGTAGCCCTTCACATCCGTTGTCGAGGGCGTGAATTCGTAAGACGAAACGAGGCTCACGGGGTTGCCGCCCAATGCGCCATCTCGAACCACGGCACCGTCTCGCGCGGTTGACTCAAGTGGTGTTGTCAAAAGGATGAGCCCTTGAACATAGTCAATTGTGTAATCAACTCCGTATTTCAAGGCGTGGCGACTGAGCACACGGTTGGTGATTTTATCTTGAATGGTAACCGATACAGTTTCGGAGCCCACAGAAATATCCTGATGCTTCAAAAAATAGGCGGATCCGCCCGTTCCGCGCAACACATCACGCTGAGCCAAAGTTCCGGGTTGAGCGGCATAGGCTGAAGCTTCCGTTTGGCGATCGCCGTTCGGCAAAGTTGATTGCGATCGATAGACTGCACTGGCACCATAAAGTGCGCGTTCGTTGCGCAGATATTTTGTACCAGTGATTTTAGTTTTAAAGTTGCCCCACATCACATGGCTGTCGCCGCGTTCCAGGCGCACATAGAATTTTCCGCGTGTTGGTGCGTCTTCCACTTTGGTGGAGTCGTCACCATAAACTGGATAGTATTTGTCTGGATCAATGCGCGATAAAAACTGCTTCGGATTTTTACCGTCCATTCCCGTCAACAAGTGATTGAAATCTTCCTCGCCAGTATCGGCAGCAGCGGTCAACAAGGTGCTGCCTTTGATTTTTCCTTTAATGTAAAATGCAAGCCTGCCTTTGGTATAAACTTTGTCGAATTCACCCGGCGATGCAGCTTTAACAGCGTTTGAACCGAAGCGCTTGCCAACAGTTAAATCTGCCAAAGCAACATAAAACCATTCGCTTGATGGAATGTTGATTGCGCGGTTGAATTCGATGCCCTTGGCTTTTTTGTCTTTAATCTTCACGGCAACATTGTGATCGCCCGGCGGCAAAATACGTTGGACTACAAATTTTCCATCGGCATCCACAGGCACAATTTCACCCATAATATTCACAGTGTCTTGGCCAGAAACATTGCTTCCAAAAACAGTCACGGCCCCGCCGTAAACCGGAATATTTCTTATCGCCGTGCCGTCTTCACTATAGCCGGGTGCAACTGCGGGCGCTGGTGTTTCGTGCTGTGCAATTGCATTGGCGCTGCGGGCCAGTTCCAACGGCCGGGTTTCATCAAAATGACCCTGATGGTCATATACGCGCAGGACATAAGAAAAATCTTTGGGGCCGTTTGCTGGCATAGTCCAAAAGGCAGTTCCATTGCTTGCAACGGGGATGACAGCAAAAGGCTTTTTCGTGACTTCATCGCCCAGTTCGTAAATGCGAACTTCGCCCTTGGTCACCCAAGCGCTATAATTCAACGAGACGAGGAAATCGACGTTTTCTCCGGCTTGATAAGTGCGACGCACCGGAAATGTAGAAATATTTAAAATAGGCTTGACATCAAGGCCATCAAACTTAACCTGAATGTCCACAGCTTCTAAAGCAACGTCTGTTGCTCTTTGGCGATCTGCGATCTTCTTGGAACCGGAGACAACTTGCCCATCAACGCTGATGGCATAGCCCGCTGCGGGAGCGTCTTGCATCGATTCAAGTTCGCTATTTTGACCAATGGCTGCCGATGCGGTGTCAGAGTCATCAAGGTTAGAACCTCTGAGTTGGTCTGCACACGTTTTCACATCACAAATCTTAGACTTTGAGAATGTGCTTTGGGTGGACAACACGAGAACAAGACTTGAAACCGCGAGTTTAAGTGTCGTTGCGAAAGCTTTTGTGTGATTAGACTTTTTCATAATTTCAGCTCTCACTTCACACCTACCAAACGCGTTTCGATTGGAAGTTCGTAACGACCTCGTTGCTTCTTCCAAGTTCTGTTAATGAGTGACTGCACGGCATCCAGTCGTTGTTTTGCAACGTCAGCACCATCAGCTCCCACGTAATAAGTCAGGCGCAATGTCGATGGCTCTTTGCTGAGAATTTCCGCTACCTGATCGACGATTGCTTGAATTTGAGCCGAAACCGTGCCCTCGCCCGCAAATAATTTGTCGGTCAGGTCAAGACGGATCACACGGGAAATCGCGGCACCGAAATTGAGTTTCGTCACTTTGCCACGTGTCAACCGCACTGAACGTGGATTTTCAGTTGTTACGCGATAGCCCGTTGGCAGGGTGCGGGTGTCAAGCTTCAATATGAAATTGGAGCCGATGTCTGCATCTGGAATATCGGCACAACCAACATGGAAGCGGCCATTTTTATCCGTGGTGATTAATTCACCTTTGACCGAGACCACGCGCACGCCGGGCAGGCCAAGCTCACCATCATCTTGATAGCCGTTGCGATTTTTATCATCGAACACTTTGCCAATGATGTCGCCACAGTCAAACACGTGCTCGGCAATCACCTCGACGCTGGCTTGCGCGTTGGCAACAACTGCGCCGTTTGTTGGATTGATAAATTGAGCGTGGTTGATTTGCGGGCCTGGAACAACATTTGCATTCACAACTAGCTTTAAGGTGAGCGTGATGGTGTGGGCGGCATTTGGTGTGAGGCTGTTGAATGTGAGTGTGTTGCCAGCCAGAGTCGGCGTTATCGCCCCGCCATTGGCAAGCGCTGAGCCTGTTACAAAGTCGAAACCTGCGGGCATCACATCCACAAATCGCGCTGGTGTAAACGCCACGTTCTTGGCTTCAATTGTGTAGGTTACAATCTCGCCACGCTTAGCTGTGGCAACGCCGGCAGTTTTTGTAAACGTTGCTGGAACAGCGGGCAACGGATCAATCGGGAGATGATTATAGACAATGTCCCGGCTGCCCGCACCCACTGTAAAGTTTGTGTAGTAAATGGCAGGCGAACCATTCGTCGGTGCTGTGTCAATCGCGGCAACATTACAAGCGCCACCTGCCACTGCATCAGCCGGACATGTAACCGAGTTCAAGGGTCCCGCTTGGGGCAGCAACGTGGTTGATGGACCCTGGAAGTAGCCTGCGGGCGTTACAATTTGTATGCGATATTCCGTTTGCCCCACTGGGCAAGCCGCTGCAGCGCCGGGATTGATGTCGAAGCGATAGGCGCCCGATGCTGTGGTTATCTGATTTTGCTGACCGGCTAGCAAACAAGCTGCAGGAAGGGGTGTGCCGCTCGCTGTGGTCAATGATACACTCGCGCCTGCTACAGGCGCACGTGTGACAGAATTATAGACAATGCCAGACGGATCGACAGGTTGATCTTGATTTGCAACTGTGGTGCCAGGCAGCAGCGTTACATTTGTCTTGGTGCCAATCACGCCCCCGGACGGCGAACGGAATATCACACTATAGCCGGTGCCGGGTGTTGTTGTGATTGAATAGGATCCAGTGGCACCCGTTACAGCTGTACCAATGATTGCTCCGCCTGCGTCGACCAATTCAACGGTGTAGCCGGGGCCAGCATTTGGATCACCCGTGATCAAACCATCACCATTCACGTCAAGGAACACAGTGCCTGTCACTGTGGCTGGCAACTGTGCAACCGTCACCGTCACTGTGCTCAGCTTGCAGTTAGCTGGGTTCAAGGCTTCACAGATCTGGTAGCCAAAGCTGTAAGTGCCTGCAGGGGTTCCGGCCACAACCGACACATCCCCCGTGCTGGCATTAAACGTGAGCTGGGCAGGCACTGGCAATAAGGGATCAACTGACAGAACAGAGTTGGTGGTGGTTGCAGCCACACCATTGATCTGATCACCATTCAAGGCGTTCACAACATTGGCTTGGCCTGTGGCTCCATTAATGCCCGTGGCCGTATCTGGGGTTACTGTAATCGGAGAGGACCCAACCGTCACCGTCAC
>JANYHE010000114.1 GCA_025359215.1 Hyphomicrobiales bacterium | reverse complement strand
GTGAACATCGAGACCCACAGAATGGGCAGTTGCGCTGTGTCAATGTTCAGCAATAACCCCAAGGGTGGCGTGATGATGGCCAAGGGCAGGCTCACTGTGAGCCAATGAGCCAAAGCTTTTGTTAGTGTTACAAGTTCAAAGGGTAAGCGGCCCATCATCATCACATCCAGTGAACCATCTTCATAATCCTGTTGGAACATGCGGTCAGCGGTGAGCAATACTGAGAGCAAAAGGGCCAACCACATGATGCCGGGAGCAATGCGCTGCAAAAGCGATTGATCAGGACCAAGAGCCAGTGGCACCAGCACCATCACCGCGAGAATAAATCCAACGGCCGCACCCAACCCACCACCTTGAGCGCGGGCCAAAGCGATATCGCGTTTGAGCAGTGCTTGCATGGAGGCGAACATCATTGCAACTGCAACTGATGGTGAGGGGCCACACCCAATTCAACATGCGTGGCAGCAATCACCATGCCCCCTGCACTCAGGTGTTTTTTGATTTCAGTTTGCAGATTTGCAATCGAAGCGGCATCCAGACCGACAGTAGGTTCATCCAACAGCCACACGGGCCGTTGTGCAATCAATAATCTCGTAAGCGACAATCTTCGTTTTTGTCCCGCCGATAAAAGCAAAGTTTGATCTTGCGCCAATGTTTCAAGATTGAAAGCTTTCAAAACTGTGTCTTTCAGTTCTGTACCGAAAAAATTCGCCCAGAAATTCAAATTCTGCTGCACCGTGAGGGCCGGTTTATTGGCTTCGGCATGACCGACATAATGAGAGTGTTCTGGTAAAAATAAACCATTTTCAAGCTTCACACCGCCCACCACCGGATCGTTTAGCCCCGCTAAAAGGCGCAACAATGATGATTTTCCAGAGCCATTGGCCCCGCGCAATTCCAACAACTCACCCGCATTCACTGTGAAATTTACATTGGAAAAAACCAAACGCCCGCCACGCTCGCAAGCCAGATTTTCGGCTTTGAGCCGCAAGGCCTGAAACATGGTTAGACCATATATTGCCCGCCATTGGCGCTTAGGGTTGCTCCTGTGATGAAGCTTGCATCATCAGCAGCAAGGAAAGCCACGCAGCGGGCAATTTCTTCAGGCTCACCCAAACGGCCAACAGGGATCAATGGCAGAATGCGCTTTTCGCGCACCTCCTGTGGCACGGCCATCACCATTTCAGTGGCGATATAACCGGGGCAAATGGCATTGACGGTGATACCTTTGGCTGCACCCTCCTGCGCCAATGATTTAACGAATCCAATTTCGCCAGCTTTCGCAGCGGCATAATTGGCTTGGCCCATTTGGCCTTTTTGGCCATTGATAGACGAGATGCATATAACGCGCCCAAAGCCCCGATCACGCATGCCACCCCAAATAGGTTGCGTCATGTTAAACAATGACGAGAGATTGGTGTTCATAACAGCATTCCAATTTTCCAACGTCATTTTATGGAACATCGCATCGCGCGTGATGCCCGCGTTATTGACCAGAATATCAACCGGGCCCACTTCCGCTTCGATGGTTTTCAAAGTGGCGGAAGCCGTTTCGTATGATGACACATCACATTTATAAACAGCAATGCCAGTTTCAGCTTTAAAGGCTGCAGCGGCTTCATCATTGCCAGCATAGATCGCAGCCACTGTGCAGCCTTGGGCTTTCAAAGCTTTTGAGATTGCGGCACCAATGCCTCTGGTGCCTCCAGTTACGACTGCAACGCGTGTCATTCTTTATTCTCCCCTTATCTTTCCAAGCACATGGCCACGCCCATGCCACCACCAATGCACAGCGTTGCCAAGCCTTTTTTTGCATTGGAACGCTTCATTTCAAACAACAGTGTGTTGAGCACGCGCGCCCCCGATGCACCAATAGGGTGACCAATGGCAATGGCACCACCATTTACGTTCACTTTCGAAGTATCCCAGCCCATTTCCTTATTCACAGCACAGGCCTGCGCCGCAAAGGCTTCATTGGCTTCGATCACATCCAAATCAGCGGCATTCCATCCGGCTTTCTTTAAAGCCGCTTGCGATGCGGGGATCGGGCCTGAACCCATGATCGCTGGATCAACACCCACACTGGCCCAAGAGGCAATGCGGGCAAGCGGCGTGAGGTCGCGCTTGGCTGCTTCAGCAGCCGTCATCAAAATAACAACAGCAGCACCATCATTAATGCCAGAGGCATTAGCAGCCGTCACTGTGCCATCTTTCATAAAGGCCGAGCGCAGTTTGGTAACACTCTCAAGGGTTACACCCTTCTTGATATATTCATCATCGCTCACAATCACATCGCCTTTACGGCCCGCGATGGTGACGGGGCAGATTTCATCTGTGAATTTTCCTGCAGCCTGTGCCGCTTCTGCTTTGTTCTGCGATGCCACGGCAAAAGCATCTTGCTGCTCACGGGTGATTTGCCACTTTGCGGCCACGTTTTCTGCGGTGGTTCCCATGTGATAGCCGTTAAAGGCATCCCACAAGCCATCGCGGATCATGGTGTCGATCATTTGATAGTCACCCATCTTCACACCATCGCGCAAATGTTGAGCATGGGGCGCCTTGCTCATCGATTCCATCCCGCCCGCAGCAATGATGTTGGCATCGCCCGTTGCAATTTGTTGTAAACCTAAAGCCACAGCCCGAAGGCCAGAACCGCAAAGCTGGTTCATGCCCCACGCAGGAACCGATTGTGGAATGCCAGCATGGATCGAAGCCTGGCGGGCAGGATTTTGGCCTTGTGCTGCAGTGAGCACTTGGCCCAAGATCACTTCATCAATCATTCCAGCTTCAATGCCAGCGCGCTCAATCGCGGCTTTCAAAGCGACCGTGCCCAATTGTGCTGCTGTTAGGCTTGCAAAAGCCCCATTGAAGGAACCCACAGGGGTGCGAGCGGCTGAAACGATGACGATATCTTTTGACATGAAATTCTCCGAAAACGGGTGGCTCTGAACTTAACCTTAGCTGCAAGATGGTGCAGTTGCGAGATTTTTTTGCACTTGCAATTGTGCGGTGCACGGCGCAAGTTTTTACAAAATATTTATCCGACGGGAGAGACAATTGTGAGTTCAGATCAAGCTTCGGGAAAATCACCCACTGTCATCAAGAAATATGCCAACCGCCGCCTTTATAACACGGCCACCAGCACTTACGTGACATTGGATGATCTGTCGGCGATGGTGAAAGCGGGCACCGACTTTTTGGTTTATGACGCAAAAACCGGCGAGGACATCACCCGCTCGGTTCTCACCCAGATTATTTTTGAAGAAGAAAACAAAGGCGGGCAAACTTTATTGCCAGTCAATTTTCTGCGCCAACTGATTGGTGTCTATGGCGACAGCATGCAAGGCTTAGTTCCGGGTTATCTTGAATTCTCGCTTGATAACCTGATGAAGGAACAAGAAAAACTGCGCAAGCAAATGCTCGATGCTGTGGGTGTTGGCGATGCGTTTAAAGGCATGGAAGAACATGCCAAGCGCAACATGGGCATGTTCAATGACGCGATGAAAATGTTCAATCCATTTGCGGCTATGATGGCAGGCAATATGGCTGGTGTAACACCCGAAACGCCAAAGCCAGCACCGCAAGCGTCACCATCTGGCAAAGATGATTTTCAGATTTTGAAAGATCAATTGGCTGCCATGCAAGAAAGACTTGATAGCATTTCAAAATAGCAGCCGGGCGATTTAAGCGGCCTCTTCAATTTTTTCGGATGCCACCGGAAAATGTTCGCGCAGCAGATCAAGAGTTGATTTGAGAGCAAAAATGCTGTCGTCTATGGCGGTAAAATCAATATGATCTTGTTCGGCTTGCACTGCTTCAGCCGCAGTTTCAACAGGTGCCAATACAGCTTCGGCTTCAACTGCAGCGATGATTTCCAGTTCGATCTTTGACTCTTGAACCAAACTTGGTTTTTCAATCGGCTTCACGATCATTTGGCGATCAGTCTGCGCCAGTTCATGCATAATGACGGTATGGGGTGGCGTTAACACAAAGCTGGATTGCTCATTGAGCACCCAAGGTGGCACCACCGAAGCTTCGCCAAAGAAATTGCCTTGCAGATAATCAATGCCCCAAGACTTTAGAACATCTGAATCTTCTTCGTTCTCAACCCATTCAGCAACAGTTTTGAGATTAAACTTGCCTGCCAGATCAATCAGGCTGCGAATAATATATTCGTTGTCGTTGTTGCCTTTAATGTTTTGGCAGAAATGACCATCAAGCTTGATCATTGTCACAGGCAAATCGCGCAGATTGCGGAATGATGTATAACCTGCACCAAAATCATCAATAGCCACACTGCAACCAATGGTCCGCAGGCGTTCAACATAGTGGCGGGTGGCGGCAATATCGCTCAAGGCAACAGTTTCGGTAATTTCAACAGTTAAACGATGGGCGATTTCAGAATTACCGGCAATCATTTCAAGCAACTGATTATACCAGCGCGGATCCGTGGCGGTGGTGCCGGAAATATTCATCGATAAGTTGGCATCGGGATAGGAGTGTAATGTGTTGATCGCCATCTGAGTCACAGCACGGTCAATCAACCGCACCAAGCCTAATCGTTCAGAAACAGGAATGAGATGGCTTGCCGCAATCAGCTCACCGTGCTCGCCATCACTCATGCGCAACAAGGCTTCATGCAAAGCCACATCGCCAGTTTTGGCGCACACCAAAGGTTGGAAGGCAAGCTTGAAACGATCTGTTTTCAAGCAATGTACGATTTCAGTGGCACAGCGCGCATTGAGCTTGCGCTCCTCAGAGCGGCGCTCCGAAGGCTTGTAAATGACAAATGTATCAGAAGGCTGGCGACGGGCTTCATTAAGTGCCTCTTCGGCGCGAGCAGTAGCGACATTGGCATTCTCAACCTGACCTGGCAGGCAGATTGCGCCGATCGAGAGCATACCCCACACAGGCCCGTGGGCCGTTTCAATCACATTATCACGCGCCACGGCCAAAAAGCGGTCGAGCGCATTCTGTAATTCGGCTTCACTGCAATTATTGAGAATGATGCCAAATTTTCCGCCGGAATAGCGCGCAATGCCATCGCCGGAGCGCAACACTTGGCGCAATCTTTGCCCCATTGCTACAATCACTTCATCGGCAACTTCAAACCCATAAGAATCATTCACTATGGCCAGATTGTTGACAGCGGCAATCGCAAAGGCACAGGAATTCTGCTCTTGGTTTGCCACTGTAATCGCTTCACCCAAGGCTACCGTCAGACGGCCCCGGTTCATCATGCCCGTGAGCGGATCACAATTGCCGATGAAATTCAGATGTTGATCGCGCATGAAACGATCATCGATGCGGCGTACCGTGCCTAAAACCGTGAGTGGACGACCATCGGTCCCTGCATACCAGCGCCCTTGGTCCTCAACCCAAACCGATTTTTCCTGAGAGCGGCCATCACTTTTAAAGCAATATTCGATGCGGAAGGGCACCCCTTCACCACCATCACGGGCCTGAGAACGCATGACGGTATCGTAGCGGCTGGTCAGATTCTCGATATCTAAAAACGCAGCATATTTTTTGCCGGTCTCAAGATGGGAAGCATCGCAGCCCAAAACCGCTTCGGTATTGCCGCTCCACGTCAAGACATCATCTGCAATGGTCCAATGATAGGCCGTTTCACCAGCTGCAACCAGCGCGCGAAGGGTATCAACTGGCGCAGGTTGTCGTCTTGGGCCTTGGGCTGAACTTGGGATCAGGCCATTTTCTGCGATGGGATGCTGTTCAAACGAAAAATTTTGATTCTCTAGCGCGCTCGACAAATTCGTTCCCCATGCTTGTGTTGTGTGGTCGCGCCAGCTTGATAATCGCCACCAAAATCACAACGTCCCGAACATTAGACTTGGAAAGGTAAATATTAATCGAAAATCTATGATTAAAGCCTGTTAACACTTAGGCACCAAAAATCACAGTTTGGTCACAAACCTGATGAAAATTACGGCATTGCGATGTAAAAACAATCAGTGTTACGATTGTGTAAACGTATGATATAAATGTGAGATTAGTAGCCATGCAAAATTTGCATTGGTAATTTTGCTGCAATGCACCTAACTATGCTGCATGAGCGAAGTCGATCCGCTCTACTATGAAAGGAAGACCATTATGTTTGAAGTATTGAAAAGCCGTGTTGCCACTTGGAAGCGTTACAGCCGTACTGTTTCTGAACTGCAATCTCTGTCGAACCGTGAACTTGCCGATTTGGGCATTGCACGTAACGACATTTCTCGCATCGCTAAAGACGCGGTGCGCTAAATGAAGCTCTTTGGCTTAGTTCAGCGCATTCAGCAGCGGCAAGCCAGACGGACCATTACAAACCAATATGCCCGTCTGACGAACGTCGATTTGGCTGATATGGGAATCAAGCGCTACCAGCTTGAGGCAAATTCGTAAGGGTTAACCCCCTTGCTACAACAGAAGTTGGGCCCGGACGCCACTTAGTCTGGGCTTTTTTATTGCCTAAATTTGATATTGCGGCAATCCGTCGCCAGTGCCTAGTTGCCAGCTCCACTCCTGTGTGATAGCGAACCCACGCGATGCGTGTTCAAGCGCAGCAAAACTTATGCGGAAATGATCAATTGGCGGCAAATCAAATCATATCAGGTGTTGCAGGTAGGTACGCAAATGCGTTGTTTGACCTTGCAACAGAAGAAAAAGCAGTTCCTGCAACAGCCGCAGGCCTTGCAGGGTTTCAATCCCTGATCAACGAATCAACTGATTTGCAACGCCTCATGCAATCGCCAGTTTTCAAAACCGAAGATCAAATGACGGCACTTGATGCTTTGGCCGCAAAAACCAAACTTTCGGGCCTTGCATTAAATTTTGTGCGCCTGATGTGCGCCAAGCGCCGCCTTCCTGCTTTGTCTGATGCGATTCGCAGCTTTCAAGCTCTTGTTGCCGAAGCCAAAGGTGAAGTTGTTGCTGAAGTGACGTCCGCTGAAAAGTTAACAGCTGCTCAACTGAAAGACTTGGGCGCTGCACTCAAAGCCAAGCTCGGCATGGACGTGAAGCTTGAAACTCAAATTGACCAATCATTATTAGGTGGCCTCATTGTTAAAGTGGGCACCACAATGATTGACGACTCACTGAAAACCAAACTCCAAAATCTCAAAGTTGCTATGAAGGGAACCGGCTGATGGATATTCGCGCCGCAGAAATTTCGACAATTCTCAAAAAACAAATCAAGGACTTTGGCAAAGATGCCCAAGTTGCTGAGATTGGTCAGGTTCTGTCCGTAGGCGACGGTATTGCCCGCGTTTATGGCCTCGACAATGTTCAGGCTGGCGAAATGGTTGAATTTCCAGGCGGAATTCGCGGCATGGCGCTCAACTTGGAAACTGACAATGTCGGTGTGGTTATTTTCGGTAATGACCGCGATATTAAAGAAGGCGACACAGTGAAGCGCACCGGCGCTATTGTGGAAGTTCCAATCGGTCCTGAATTGCTCGGCCGCGTTGTTGACGCGCTCGGAAATCCGATTGACGGCAAAGGCCCGATCAAGACTAAGCTGCGCAGCCGCGTGGACGTGAAAGCACCGGGCATTATTCCGCGCAAATCTGTGCATGAACCCATGTCGACTGGCCTTAAGGCTGTGGATGCTCTCATTCCAGTTGGCCGTGGCCAGCGCGAATTGATCATTGGCGATCGTCAAACAGGCAAGACTGCAATTATTCTCGATGCCATTCTCAATCAGAAATCCATTCACATTAATGGCCCTGATAAAGAAAAACTCTATTGCGTTTATGTGGCTTGCGGCCAAAAGCGCTCGACTGTGGCCCAATTCGTCAAGATTTTGGAAGATGCAGGCGCCATGGAATATTCCATCGTGGTTGCGGCAACCGCTTCTGAATCAGCACCGATGCAATATCTTGCACCGTTTACTGGTTGCACCATGGGCGAATATTTCCGCGACAATGGTATGCACGCGCTGATCGCTTATGATGATTTGTCAAAGCAAGCTGTGGCTTATCGCCAAATGTCTTTGCTTCTTCGTCGCCCACCAGGCCGCGAAGCTTATCCTGGCGACGTGTTTTATCTCCACTCTCGTTTGTTGGAACGCTCTGCCAAGTTGAACGATTCACTGGGTGCTGGTTCTTTGACAGCTTTGCCGGTTATTGAAACTCAGGCGAATGACGTTTCGGCTTATATTCCAACCAACGTGATTTCGATCACTGACGGGCAGATTTTCTTGGAAACAGATTTGTTCTACCAAGGCATTCGTCCTGCTGTGAACGTGGGCCTCAGCGTTTCGCGCGTGGGTTCTGCCGCTCAGATTAAAGCGATGAAGCAAGTTGCCGGTAAAATTAAGGGTGAGCTTGCGCAGTATCGCGAAATGGCGGCCTTTGCGCAGTTCGGTTCTGATCTTGATGCCTCCACACAAAAATTGTTGAACCGTGGTGCACGTTTGACTGAGTTGCTGAAGCAACCGCAGTTCTCACCGCTCAAAACGGAAGAACAAGTTGTAGCGATTTACGCTGGCGTGAATGGATATCTCGATGCGATTCCAGTTTCCAAAGTGCGCGAATTTGAAGAGGGCCTGTTAGCCAATGTCAAAGACAAGCACATGGAAATCCTCGACAGCATTCGCACTGAAAAGCAAATCACTGATGCAATGGGCGTAAAGCTCAAGGCTGCGGTTGATGCCTTCGCAAAAGCTTTTGCATAAGAGAGCATAATGGCTTCACTTAAAGATCTTCGTAACCGTATCGCCTCGGTTAAGGCGACCCGCAAGATTACCAAGGCCATGCAAATGGTGGCCGCTGCTTCCTGC
>JANYHE010000108.1 GCA_025359215.1 Hyphomicrobiales bacterium | reverse complement strand
GGTGTCGAGAATATGCGGAGGCACAGCCGTAGCGACGCTCAAAAGTTGAGCGCGAAGTGAAGTCGTCATGATTGTGGAGTGCTCCCGTGTTTAGTAAATGCTACGTGCAACTGCTACGAAAGCAGTTAAGTTCCGGCTTTGCACATAACTTAAAGGTGATCACCCGCCTGTAACGCTCATATGTCGTGTCACGGCGGGTTTGTTGTGGGCACGATCAATTATAAAATCATGGCCTTTTGGTTTGCGTGAAATCGCTTCGTCAATGGTTCTGTGAAGCAGATCATCGCTCTCCGAAGCGCGAAGAGGCGCGCGCAAATCTGCGGCATCTTCCTGCCCCAAACACATAAACAATGTGCCTGTGCAGGTTAGTCGCACGCGATTGCAGCTTTCGCAGAAATTATGTGTCAGGGGCGTAATAAACCCTAAACGGCCACCCGTTTCTTTGATAGTTACATAGCGTGCCGGTCCGCCAGTTTTGTAAGGGTTATCAATCAATGTAAATTGATCCATTAATTGCGCCCGCACCACAGATAGGGGCAAATATTGATCTGTGCGATCGCCATCAATGTCACCCAGCGGCATCGTCTCAATCAGAGTGAGGTCCATGTTACGTCCATGGCACCAGCGGATCATCGATGGAATTTCATGCTCGTTCACACCTTTCAGCGCCACAGCATTAATCTTGATATGAAGACCAGCGGCTTGCGCCACTTCAATGCCAGCCAGAACTTTAGCAAGATCGCCCCAGCGCGTGATCTGTTTGAATTTTACCGGATCTAACGTGTCCACTGAAACATTAATCCGCTTCACGCCATGTTTCACAAGATCTGCCGCATGTTTAGCCAATTGGCTTCCGTTTGTAGTGAGTGTCAATTCCTCAAGTGCGCCAGATTTCAAATGGCGAGACAGGCTTTCAACAAGTGTCATAATGCCTTTGCGCACCAAAGGCTCTCCACCTGTCAATCTCAGTTTTTTGACACCTTGATGGATAAATGTCGAGCAGACGCGGTCTAATTCTTCCAAACTCAACAAATCAGCCCGCGGCAAAAATGTCATGTCTTCGGCCATGCAATAAACGCAGCGAAAATCACATCTATCCGTCACGGACACACGTAAATAATTAACATGTCGGCCAAAGGGATCAATGAGTGCAAAACTGTTGGTCATGGGATATATTTGGTCGGATATAACGAATAGGTCAAGAAGCATTTGACCAAGGGGGCATCAATTACGATGACAAGGTTGTGTTTAATTTTAGCGCTATTTGGCTTTACGACTTTTGCTCAAGCAGCCCAAAAACCTCTGATTTATTATGGTTGGGACAATCCAAAAATTGCTACACTGCAGTCTGTGTTGCCCAAGCTGGCCAAAAGCCCCTTTGATGGCATAGCAGTGATCACCACGTTGCATACCGACCTGTTCAAAACAAAACCAATTCAATCTGCCGATTTTGCCGACGATTTGAAAATTTTGCAGCAATTGCCAACGGGGCAGCTTTCCCAAAGTTATCTCGTCATCCTATCGGCCGCCGATAATGATTTTGACTGGGCGAATGATGAGCATTGGAATGCCGTTCGTCAAAATCTCAAACTTTATGGGCAGTTGATCAAAGCTGGAGGCTTCAAGGGTCTTGTTTTTGATATGGAACCCTACGGAAAAAACCCATGGAGTTTCAACTCCCAGCCCAATTCCAAAAAACTGAGCTTTGCAGATTTTAAAGCCCTTGTGCGAAAGCGAGGGGCGGACATGCTGCAAATCTTGCAATCGGAAGCGCCGTCGTTAGAGGTATGGACACTTTATGGCCTCACTGCAAATGTCTACAGCGATCTCGCAAATTTAGATGCAGATGGCTACGGCCTTTGGCCATCATTCTTCAATGGTTGGATTGATGCTGCCGCACCCACATTGAAAATTATCGATGGTAATGAGCCTTCTTATAGCTACACTAAACGAGACGAATTCTTCGCCGCACCCCATCATATTGCGCAAGACTTAAAAGCGTTATTGCCTGTTGAATCGCATGCAAAATATGAACAGGTTATTCAAACTGCCCAGGCAGTGTATATCGATGGCGTCATGGGTTCAGCAAAATCACCGCGCTTCATTGGATACTATCTGAAGTCAGAACAAGCCAAATTGAACCTGCTCAAGTCCAATATAAAAAACGCACTGCAATCAAGCCAATCCCTCGTTTGGGTTTACACTGAAATTCCTAAATGGTGGGAGGCTGAGCCCATTCCCACAATCGACAACGCGATTAGAGAAGCGAAGGCTGATGATAGCATGGCGGTTGACTCACCAGAAGCCTCAATAGCGCTCAAGGGATTGAACGAGCGGATTTCGATTGGCGGCCATATTCGCGATAAATCCGGCAAAGGCATAAAAGTTACCCGTTTTGAGCCAGCTTTGGCGAGCGTGGCTTGTTCGACTTGGGGCGACGACGGTGAATATGGGTGTGAATTTCCCAAGGGCGCAAAAATAACAATTGAACCCATTGTGGAAGGCCAAAGCCTAACCCCAAAACGTGTTGTTCGAACCCAACAAATTAAGTCAGATTGGGGAGTGGATTTCACAGCGCATTGAGAAATGAGCGCAGGCCCTATGCGTCGGTAGCAGGCGACAAATCAATTGTAAGTGTCTAGTTGAGCACCATGAACCAACACCGCGTTATGGGTTACATTTATGCCGCCTCAGGGGCGGCTTTATTTTCAACCAAAGCCATTTTCATCAAACTTGCTTATATGGAACAAACCAACGCCGCTCTCATGTTGGCATTGCGCATGGCTATTTCGCTGCCCTTTTTCGTTGGAGTAGGCGTTTATGCGGTCATTAAATTGCGCCGTGAAGAAAGGTCGCTGCCCAGTTTGGATATGTTCATCCGCGCCATCCTTGTGGGTTTTGTGGGTTATTACATCTCTTCGCAACTTGATTTCGCGGGATTGATATTTATTTCAGCGCAGCTTGAGCGACTGGTATTGTTCACTTACCCGATTTTCGTGATGTTTCTCGGCTGGCTGTTTTTCAAAGCGCGCATCACTTGGTTAAGTGTTTTGGCGGCGGCAATAACCTATGCTGGCCTCGTTGTAGTTTTCCTAAGTGCGTTGCCCACCGGGGGCCGCAACACAATAATTGGAACGGTTTTGGTATTGGGTTGCGCAATCACCTTTGCGGCTTATCAGTTGTTTGCTAAAAAACTTATTTCAAACATGGGCAGCATGTTATTCACATCAATTGCGCTGTCGGCTTCCGGGGTTGCCTGCATGGCGCATTATATTGTAGTGAGCCGCAGCTTTGACTTTTCGTCTTCCCCCCGATTTTTTTGGCTCTCAGCAGGCACTGCAATTTTCGCAACTGTCATTCCTTCATTTCTAGTGAATGCCGGGCTGTCACGAACAACCCCGCAAACCACCAGCATGATCGCTACCATCTCGCCGCTAATCACCATTGCGCTGGCCGTGTGGATTTTGGGTGAGCCATTTACACTTGCCGATGCCATGGGCTCAGCCATGGTGATCGCTGGTGTGAGCCTTTACGCGTGGGCGGATTCGAGGCGCAGTCAAGGGACCTCATCCGCCCTTGGGGCACCTTCTCCAAAGGAGAAGGGCGTAATTATTTAGGACGATGGTGGACTTCACGCTTCTCCACTGGAGAAGCTGTCACGAAGTGACTGATGAGGTCCCTTCGCCTAACTCACGTTATCCGGAAGAACTTCCTTGCGTTTGGCCATGAAGTCTCTCAGGCCTTCGTCAATACCTTCATCGAGGGCAGGGGCCACATACTCATTGAGCATGTGTTTCCATTTTGCATTGGCGCGAACCACAATGTCTTTCGAACCTTCATCTTGCCATTGCTCGAAGCTGTTATTGTCCGCAAGACCAGACCGCCAGAATGCAGTTTCGAAATTCTTCTGCGTATGTTCACAACCGAGATAATGGGCCCCGGGGCCCACTTCACGGATAGCATCCATGGCTTGGCCATTTTCGGAGAAATCCACACCTTCGGCAAATTTCTGGAACATTGTCAGCTGATCAGCATCCATAATCAGCTTTTCATAGCCCGATGAAAGCCCACCTTCCAACCAACCTGCAGAATGCAGGCAGAAGTTCACGCCTGATAAAATGGTTGACCACAATGTGTTGGCACTTTCATAAGCGGCTTGCGCGTCTGGAACTTTCGAACCACAAAGCCCGCCACCCGAACGGAACGGAACACCCATGCGGCGTGCAAGCTGTGCGGCACCAAAAGTCACATGCGCTGGTTCTGGCGTTCCAAAAGTGGGAGCACCTGATTGCATCGACATGGAAGCCGCAAAGGTTCCAAACACCACCGGCGCACCGGGGCGGCACAGCTGCGTGAAGGCAATTCCAACCGAGGCTTCAGCTAAAATCTGCGTCAGCGTTCCAACCGTTGTGGTGGGTGACATGGCACCCGCCACAATGAACGGTGAAATGACACAGGCCTGATTGGCGCGCGCCAAAACTTTCAGCGCCCCCAACATCACGCCATCCCAGACCATCGGCGAGTTGGCGTTGATCAGCGATGTCATCACGCAATTCTGGTCAACGAATTCTTTGCCGAATAGCATTTCACACATGGCGACAGAATCCGCCGAGCGATCACCCGACGTCACCGACGACATGAAAGGCTTATCAGAATATTTAATGTGCGTGTAAATCATGTCCAAATGGCGCTTGGCCACGGGAATATCGACAGGCTCACACAAAGTTCCACCCGCATGGTGTAGCGATGGCAGCATATAAACCAGCTTGGCAAAGTTGCGGAAGTCTTCAATGGTTGCGTAACGGCGGCCTTCATCAAGATTGCGAATGAATGGAGGGCCATAAACCGGAGCAAACACAGTGTTGTTGCCGCCGATCACCACGGAATTGGCGGGGTTGCGCGCGTGTTGCACATATTCGCGCGGGGCCGTTTTAATCAGTGAACGGACTAATCCGCGCGGAAAGCGAACGCGAAACCTTCGCTCTTCTGCCTCTGATGCTTTCACATCAGCGCCAACAGCACGCCACATTTCAACGGCTTCTTCGTCTTCGTAGAAATCAATCCCGGTTTCTTGCAAAACAGTTTCAGCATTGTGCTCAATCAACTCAAGCTGATCATCCGAAAAGGGCTCATAAAGCTTGATGTTGCGGCGAATATAGCCGGCTTGCTTGATCTCGTTCGATCCGCGCATAGCACGCCTCGCATCGGCACCACCGCGCGCGCGGCGGCCTGTTGGAGCGGGGGTTGGCTGTTCGTCAGTCATTCGCATTGCCTCGGTTGAGAAATTATCACCTATGGCTGGTTTAGCCTCACCTAATGCGAGAGGGCGGCACCAAGCGCCCCAGAAAGATTCAGAAACGACAAAATAGCTGTTGACATAAAATCCTAAATAGGACTATATGCAGTTTCTGCCTGTTCCAACCAGGCAATTAGTTTCCCGTCCAAACGGAAACCCCGCTGTTTGACATTGTGAATAATTGTCTTCAACGCGTTTGCACAAGTTTATTTAGCGGTTTGGCACCCTTGCTGTAGGTACATTCAACGGCCATATTCAAACAATTAGGGGTGGGACAATGGCAAAGACTGACATTGACAAAATTGTTGATTCCAAAGCTTTACAGGGCTGGTTAGAAGCGCTCCCTGATGCTCAGCAAAAGCTTGTCGGTGTGATTTTAGCCCATCGATTGGCGATGAGGGTTTTGCCACTGGTAGTATCGCCTGCAGACCACAAGAATGGACGCTTTGCGCAGTTGCTAAAACCTGCATTTCGTTCGTGCACCTATTCGCGGATTCCCAGCGCTTGGCCAAAAGCCATGTCTGTTGTGCCTGCAAACGATCGTTCGTCTATGCCACGCCTCACCCAGGGAGAAAGCATGGCGTTAACCTATAATCTCCGAGCAGCTTCCGACGCCGCCAACGCCGAAGCCCAAATAGTATGGGCCAATGCTGACGCAGCTGGCCGCATTGCGATCACCAACGCAAGTGCTGCGCGGTCCGCTGCCTCTGCCTCTGCCTCAGCTGCCAGCTTCACAAGTCCAAATCTCAAGGCAACGAATATTAACGTCTCCTCCACGGTTAGTGCTGCTGCAGAATATGCCGCTGCCGCCGACACTGATAGTTGGTTAAATCTACGGCACGATATTCAGTTGATAGAGGATGGCATAAGTAACGAAGAACTTTTGCGAAAACCACTTTGGCCCGAACCACCAGAATGGTGGAGTGACGCTTGGAGTGAAATGCAGAACAACCTTCTCTCCACTGAAAACGTCAAAGACCGATGGGACATTTGGGCGGCTTGGTATTGGAATGTTGCCAATGGCCTGCCTGCTTTTGAACATTTGGCGAGTAAACTTCCAAACATCGAGCGTCGAATCGCACTTGGCGATAGCCGCAAAGACTTTTGGAATCGCGAGGCAGGCGAAATAAACCGCGAAATTGCGAAGTGGGTGGGGGAGGCGCAGGAGCCGGAGATTGATGACACGCTATCCGACGATGATTTCCAATCTCGTCCCGCCAGCATTGAAACCAAAGTGCATGATGGGAAGGTGGTTCTTGCTCATCTTGATCCGCTTACCGATCTCAACAAAAACACCGCAGAAGCCGCAGCTGCTGATCTTGCCAAGGGATTGCGGGATTTGGCTTCGCAAGCAGAAGCTGCACAAGCTGACCCCCGAATAATTGCGTTCTTACGCACCGCCGCTGATGCTATTGAAAAAGCAGCTCATGACCAAGCAAAGCTGTTTGAAAGTGGGCGCAACCAAAAGGCTTTGAGCAATTATTCTGATACTGTGACCAACGAATGGAACCCATTGCTGGCCGCGCAGTATCTTGGGCTAGTGATGCAATTTGCCCAAGTTTTGAATCACTTTGAAGCATGGCGAGAATTCGTCGCGGCGGCCGTCATGGCGGCAGAGCCGATTGAACCACTTGAATTGGCAGATGAGCTTGAAAACATTCATACGGCTCTTGCTGAGGAAAAATCTGTCTTTGCAGAAAATGTCTTGCCAACATTCCAAAGGTTTATCGCAAGCTTCCGGCAAGCAGTGCGCAGATTAGCAAAAGAAGAAAGCAGTATTCCCGTTTTGACGCAGACATTGGAGGCGATGCAAATCGACCTTGGAGTTAGCGCTTCAAATATAGTGCTTAGTTACTTGCAGTGGGGATTCCAGCATTATGGCGGGTTGGCGATTCAGGGCGGCGGCGTTGTATTAGACAACATTGCGATTGGCGCAGGCGGGCTTGCCGCAGCTGCAGTGATTGGTGCTGTTGCGGACAAGCTAAGAAAATACCTTCCGGAAATCTATGATCCGATAGTGAAATTTATCAAGGTGCTCAGAAGGTTAAAAAAAGAAACTGAGCCGGACTGACTATAGGAACTCATCCGAATGATCAGAAAAGACTTTTTCTAGGCATTGCTCTACTTCCGCCCAGCAATCTCATCCGACAATTCATGGTTCACATCGCGGTGACCGGCCTCGTCTTGTCGCACCACCAAGACCACATCCCGCAAACGAGCTTCAGCGGGCAAGTTCCAATATTTGATGGCAAATTCTGGAGCAGGGATGTTCTCCGCACGGCCAGCATCAATATCGGCCAGATATTCGGTGTAACTATAAACCGCCTCTTCCTCGAGATAGCCCACAAAGCGGTGCGCCACACGCGGCCACACCAGATAAAATAGAAAAATCCGTTGAAGAAAATGCCTTGGGCGATCAGGATGAGAATGCGTTCCATACGGTTTGGTTTGGCCACGTTGATAAAGGTCATCAAATGGGCGCGTTCATTCTCGGCTTCATCGAGCAGAACTTTGATCCAGCCGCGATCATCTTGCATCCGCCGCAGAGACTTTAAATGGTTGAGCATCCCGCCCACCATGCCGGGCACGGCGGCCACAGTTTCAAGAATAACAGCGCGGTGGCCATAGCGGTGGCGAAAAAACACATCAGCAAAAAGGCGCATGAATTTCACAGCACCATAAGCAATGCTATCGCCTAATCCAATGGGTTTATAATGGGTGACCTGAAGCTCGGGGTGAGTTTGCGTGATAGCGTCCTTTCCTTACCCCTATATGGCGCGAGAATGCTGTCATTCAATTTGAGCAAGACAATTAAGCCCCACGTGCGGCAACGCGGCTCAGGTCAACAGAAAAGCCACCCCGCCTTTGGCAGGGTGGCTCTGATAATGTGCTCTAGAGTTACTGCGTTGAAGCAGATTTCTTGAAGGCTGGAAACGGTCCGATGTAGCCTACATAGGCGCGGGCATCTTCGGGGTTCTTCAGTTTGTCCTGATCTGATTCACCATAGGGATGTTGGATCACTGTTGTGAGATAGGCAAAACCATTGATATCAGAATACCAATCAAGGCCTGTGATTTCAGAACCGTAAGGGGAAGTCATAAAGCGCGTCATGGCTTTCGTTTCACCATTCACGGCCCAGGCTGCATCGTTCTGATGGCCGGTGCCTGTATCTTCACCAATCAACAACGTGTTGTAGCCAGGAATGAAGGTGAGGTTGTCGGGGTTGGCAATGCCATCAATATCGCAGGTTTGGCCAGCATAAGGGCCATCCTTGTATTCAATGGGTTTGCCTTCAAGAAAGCTTTTGGCACCCGTCACCACATAGTTTGCATCTAAAGCCAATTCATAGACGGCTCCGCAAGGATTTTTCTTCAACTTCACATCGTTGCGGCCGCCCTTGTCATATTTATTGTCTTTGGCAGCGTCTTCCATGCCGTTCGAAACTTCCGACATGGCAACAAATATGCGCTTGCCGACTTTATCAAAAGTTTGGCCTTCCATTTTGCGGAATTCAGTGGTGGCGCCCATCATTGAAGCATAACGACGGGTTTCCAAACGCGATGCAAAAACTTCCATACCGGATTTAACTTTCAAACATTCGGCGCGGCCTTCAGCATTGGAAGCTTTGAAGCCTTCAGGGCAGGAACCATCATCCTTGAATTTTGCAGTCTCAAAAATATCAGAGAATTTAACGCCAAATTTGAGGGCAGCGGAAACTTCCGCATCAGACCCATGGCCAAGGTCCACCCATGAAATATCGGCAGCACCTGCACCTTCAGCAGATGTCTGCGTCCACTTGGCAGCAAACAATTGACCCGATGAAAGATCACCCTCTTTATCCGCCACAAAGCGGAACAAGCCTGTGTTGGTGCCATCGTCTGAAATGTAAGCGGTTTTGTTGTCAGGCATCACCAAAGCCAATTCAACGGCCACGCGGCCCATGCCATAATGCTTGGCAACTTTGGTTTCGCCTGCTTCGTTGACAGAGACTTCAGTTGGAAAACCATATTTATAAGGCTGGAAGGCTGCCTTGAAAGCGGCAAGCGGTGCAACATCCGTATCAACACCAAAGTATTTGACCATTGACAACATTTCTTCGTCGAGATCGCTATAGGTTGTTGCCGTTTCGATGCTCTTGGCATCCGGTGGATATTCTTCTGAACCCAAATGCGTGTTCCATGGGGTAACCGAGCCTGCGCATGGATTCCACAAACCACCAATGCTTGAGAAATCAATGGAACGTGTAGAAATGGGTGTCAATGCGCCATCGCTGGCTTGGCTCATCTCGCTGATATACATGGCAGCCGGGCGGGCTTCGAAATGGGTGATTGAATAAATCTTTTTGCCGATTGGCAAAATAGAGGTGAAATCGGCAGCATCAGAAATCGTGGGTTTGCCCTCTTTATCGAAAATAGGCGAACCGTTTGCCGCAACCAAAGCGCCAAATTGAGTGTCACCAACTTTTTGACCAGAGCGGGCCATGAGATTAAATTTAACGGCCTGTTCAACACCATCAATCGTCACAGTGTTAGTGGCGATAACTTGGCGCTTTGCGGCATCATCAACGGGTGCGGCCACTGAGCCAAACTGAATCGATTCAGCATAGGCTGTGGCGGAAAGTGCTGTCATCACTGTTGCAGTGAGAAGTAATGTCTTGAAACTGTTCATCATGAACCTCCGGTGAGTTTGAACGTCATTATAATTATCAAAGGCTAAAAACACTTGATGACGGCTCAATGACGAACTTAAAACTGCACCAGCAATTCTTCCAACCCATGAAAATGATAAACATCTTTATACTGCGGAATTCCCGCCAACTTTAATTTGGGCAACCGCGCAAATAGTGTTTCAAAAGCGATGAGCATTTCCAGCCGCGCCAAGGGTGCGCCAACACAGAAGTGAATGCCGGCACCAAAGCTCACATGCGGGTTTGGTTCGCGGATGGGGTTGAAATGTGACGGATTTTCGAACCGTGCTGGATCATGATTGGCGGCCCCCAACATCAAGCCAACGGTTTCGCCCTTTTTCAATTTTACGCCGGAAAATTCTAAATCTTCTAATGCATAGCGCGTGAACATGTGCAGAGGCGCATCAAAGCGCAGCACTTCTTCGATCAGGGTAGGGGTGATGGGGCCGCTGAGGCCGCGCTCCAAAATCGCCTTCACACCATTGCCAATGGAATGCACAGTGGCTTCATGGCCCGCATTCAAAATTAAAATTGCCGTGGTGACCAATTCGTCTTCTGAAAGCTTCTGGCCTTCAGCATTGGCCACGGCCAATTGCGAGAGCAAATCATCCTGCGGGTGCAAACGTTTTTCAGCAATCAGCCCGCGCATATAGGCACTGAACTCGAGAACCGATTTCACTGCTTGATCTTCAATGGCGCGGTCCCGTTTTGCCATATACATGCTCACATGGTCATGTGACCATTTTAGAAATTGATCGGCCATTTCGGGTGGTGCACCCAGCAATTCGCAAATGACGATGACGGGAATGGGGGTGGCGTAGGCCGTCAACAAATCCACTTCACCTGATGCTTCAAACCCATCAATCAAGCGATTGGAAAGACTCGTAATAATAGGGCGCAACCGTTCAATGTGGCGGGCCAGGAAGGCCCGGTTGATCAGCCCGCGCAGCCGTGTGTGCACGGGTGGCTCCAGCTCTAAAAGTGAATGCTGCTCATGATCGGTGAACGCTTTGAGATGTGCTGCAGGTTCCGCCAAACCCAACTCCTCACGGCCAGCCACGTGCAAAATCTGGCGGCCAAAGCGGCGGTCGCGCAAAAGCGCATTCACATCATCATGGCGTGCAAAACACCAATGCCCATATTGTTCCCATTTGAACACCGGAACACTGGCGCGGATGCTGTCGTAATAAGGGTAGGGGTTGGCGTAGAACTGCGCCTCACGCGGGTCGAGTTGCACGGAGCGGGTGTTGGAATCAATTTTCATAACTGCTACCTTGTTAGTAACACTTTCTCTCACATTCAGGACCAAATGCAAAACACCCGCCCCAATGAATTTATTGCTTTAGTAGCGACTCTCACCGCTTTAGTAGCCATGTCAATTGATACTATGTTGCCAGCCGTGGGCATTATGGCAGCGGATCTTCATGCGGCACATGCCAATGATCGTCAGCTTGTCGTGCTGGCCTTCTTTGGTGGCATGATGATTGGCACGCTGATTTTCGGGCCTGTTTCTGACTCAGTTGGTCGCAAGCCCGCGATTTATGCGGGCCTTGTATTTTATATTGCTGGCGCATTGGTGTGCATGTTCTCAACATCGTTTCCGATTTTGATTGCTGGTCGCTTGCTGCAAGGCTTCGGCGCGGCTTCTCCCCGCATTGTGTCGATGGCGATGGTGCGTGACGGTGCCAAGGGTGCGGAGATGGCGCGCATCATGTCCTTCGTGATGTCGATCTTCATGCTGGTGCCGATATTTGCGC
The DNA here is from genome assembly GCA_025359215.1 of Hyphomicrobiales bacterium. Classification (GTDB taxonomy): domain Bacteria; phylum Pseudomonadota; class Alphaproteobacteria; order Rhizobiales; family Aestuariivirgaceae; genus Aestuariivirga. Next base: position 50,896 of record JANYHE010000108.1, on the reverse strand, counting down.
CGAGCATTGGGCAATTGGTGCTTTATGTGGCCAGCTGGCGTTACATTTTCACAGGCTTCATTGTGGCGGCCATCATTGGCTGCGTGTGGTTGGCCATGCGCCAAGCGGAAACTTTGGATGCCGAAAATCGCCTGCCTTTCTCGGCGAGAAAGTTGGCATCGAGTGCAGCTGAGGTGATCCGTAATCCAATTTCTTTTGGCTACACCATTGCGGTGGGCTTTATCTTCTCAGCATTTGTTGCTTATCTTGGAACCTGCCAACAGATTTTTGCGGACCAATATAATCAAGGCGATTACTTTGCGCTGTGGTTTGGCGGGCTGGCCATTGGCATTGCCATTTCCATGATCTTGAACGGAAAATATGTGGTGCGCGTTGGTATGCGCAAACTTTCCAAATGGGCCTTGTGGGGTTTTATAATTGACTGGGCTGTCATGCTTTTGTTGTGCCTCATATTCAATGGCCACCCGCCTTTGCCATTGTTAGGCATAGTTTTGTTCGTTTCATTTTTCACCAGCGGTATGATTTTTGGAAATTACAATGCCATGGCTATGGAGCCGATGGGCCACATTGCGGGCATGGCTGCCGCCGTGTCGGGTGCACTTTCATCATTAATCTCGGTCATCCTCGGCGGCATTGCGGGCCTCTATTATGATGGAACCATGTTCCCTCTTACAATAGCGTTCGTTTTATTCGGCATTGGTGCATTGGTTTTTGCAGAATATGCCGAACGCGGCCGAGCGCGACTGTCTCAAAAATCTCATGCTTGATTTGGCGGCAATCTGAGATATTGAGATTGAATGGCTAAAGGTTACAACATTTTCAATCTGGTGCGGCACGCGTTCCGCCCCAATGAACCATGGCCTGAAGCTTGGGCCAAGCCTGAGCCGAAATCTTCTTACGACGCCATTATCATCGGCGGTGGCGGGCATGGGCTGGCCACGGCTTATTATCTCGCCAAGAACCACGGCATGAAAAATATCGCCGTGCTGGAAAAATCTTACATTGGCTCTGGCAATGTGGGCCGCAACACCACATTGATCCGTTCTAATTATATGATCGGCGGCAACACAGCCTTCTTCGAATTTTCGATGAAACTGTGGGAGGGCTTGAGCCACGAGTTGAATTTCAACGCTATGGTCTCGCATCGTGGGCAAATGGTTTTAGCTGTCAGCCCCGGCCAGGTGGATGCTTTCGCGCGGCGTGGCAACACCATGCGGCTGAATGGCATTGACGCTGAATTGCTTGACCGCAATGAGGTGATGAAAGAACTGCCTTATCTCGATTACTCGAAAGAAGCGCGCTTTCCTATTTATGGTGCAATCCACCAACCGCGCGCTGGCACAGTGCGCCATGATGCCGTGGCTTGGGGTTATGCCCGCGCCGCCTCGCAGCTGGGCGTGGACATCATCGAGAATTGCGAAGTGACTAATATTATCCGCGATGGTGATAAAGTTGTGGGTGTTGAAACGTCTCGCGGAAAAATTCTCTCAAACAAAGTGGCTATTGCTGTGGCTGGTCACACTTCACATTTGGCCGCCATGGCTGGCATGAAGCTGCCCATTGAAAGTCACATCCTGCAAGCCTTCGTCACTGAACCTGTGAAACCACTTGTGCATCATGTGGTGAGCTGGGGGGCGGAACTGTTTTATCTTTCGCAGTCAGATAAAGGCGGCATGGTGTTTGGCGGCCACATCGATGGCTTCAACACATACACTCAGCGCGGAAATTTCCCTCGCATTCAAAACGTGATGGAATGCGCCACAACACTTTTGCCTTTCATGTCGCGCATGCGGCTGTTGCGCCATTGGGGCGGCATTCAAGACATGACACCCGATGGTTCGCCCTTCATTTGTAAAACGCCGACCCAAGGCCTCTATCTCAATGGCGGCTGGTGTTATCAGGGCTTCAAAGCAACACCTGCTTCTGGCTTCACTTATGCACACACCATTGCGAACGATCAAGAACACGAACTCAACAAATGCTTCAGTTTAGATCGATTTGAAAAAGGCAAAGAGCTTGATGAATTTGGCATCGGCAATTGGACCTATAAGCAATGAGAATCCCATGCCCTCACTGCGGTGAACGCGACGTTGCCGAATTTAGATATGGTGGAGACGCCACTAAAGCCCGTCCCGCCCATGGCACGGGTGATTTGCAAGCGTGGCATGATTATCATTTTGTGTTCGACAATCCCAAAGGCCCGCACACGGAGTATTGGCAACACACGCTAGGCTGCAGGCAGTGGTTTAAGCTGAACAGAAACACAGCAACGAATGTGATAGTTCCTTCTCCCCTTGAGGGAGAAGGTGGCGCGAATGCGCCGGATGAGGGGGTGGTGGCAATTGGACTCGCATCCGCCAACCCCTCATCCGTCTTGCGCAAAAAAGCGCAATCCACCTTCTCCCTCAAGGGGAGAAGGGGAGAAAAGAAATTATGACCGCATTCCGCCGCACCACCAAGCCCGCCCACATCGACCGCACCAAGCCGATCAATTTCACGTTCGATGGCAAACAGCTTTCCGGTTTTGCTGGCGACACATTGGCCTCGGCCTTGCTTGCCAATGGCAAAACCCTTTTGGGTCGTAGCTTTAAATATCACCGCCCGCGGGGGCTGATTGCGGCTGGTCTTGAGGAACCGAATGCGCTGTTCACCACAGGTGCGGGTGGCAGCACAGAGCCAAACACCATTGGTTCGACCACTGAACTGGTAAGCGGCATCACCGCCAAAAGTCAAAATGCCTGGCCGTCGCTCAATTTCGATGTGATGGCGGTGAACCAGTTACTTTCGCCGATATTCTCCGCAGGCTTTTATTATAAAACCTTTATGGGCCCGCTGAAAAAATCATGGATGATGTATGAACCCGTGATCCGCAAAGCCGCTGGTCTTGGCTCTGCGGTGCCTGATGTGGACACGGCACGCTATGAACAGCGTTATACATTCTGTGATGTGTTGGTGATCGGCTCTGGCCCCGCTGGCCTTGCTGCTGCTGTTACTGCAGCCCGCGGTGGTTTGCGTGTCGTGCTCGCCGAACAGGATTTTGAACTGGGTGGCAGTCTCCTGTCCACCAGCACCGAAGTGTTGGAGCAGTGGCGCAAATTACAAATTGCTGAACTTGAATCCTATCCAGAAGCCCGGGTGTTAAAACGCACCACAGCGCAAGGCATTTATGACGGCAACTTGGTGGTGCTGAACTGCAGCCCACAAAATCATCCGGCCAAGATGATCCTCGAACAATGCCGCGCCAAAACCATTATCATCGCAACGGGTGCCATCGAACGCCCGCTGGTGTTTGAAAACAATGATCGTCCCGGTGTGATGCTGGCTTCCGCCGTTCGCACTTATCTCAATCGTTACGGCGTGGCTCCTAAAAAACGCACTGTTATCGTCACCAATAATGATAGCGCTTATCAAACCGCATTCGAACTTGCAGAGGCCGATGTGGCCGTCACCGTTGCTGAACAACGTGCCACATTATCTGGTGATCTTCTCGCCAAAGCCGCCCAACTTGGCATTGCCATTTTCCCAAGCTCTGGCATCGCAGATGTGATTGGCGAAAAACAAATCCGTGCCGTGCGGCTTGCGGGCCGTCATGCGGCCACCATCGAATGCGATGTGCTGGCCATGAGCGGCGGCTGGAGCCCGGTGGTGCATCTCACTTCGCATGGCGGCATTAAACCGAAATATGATGAGAAAATTGCGGCGTTTATCCCCGGTGGTTTTGCAGCCACACATTATGGCGCAGGTGGTGTGAACGGAACTTTCGGTGTTATGGCGGCCATCCGCGAAGGCGAAACTGCAGCGCGTGCTGCGCTTGAGATTTTGGGCTTCAACAAAAAACTAGATGCAATCGAACCGCCAGCCATGCGTGAAGACCGCGCCTATAGCATAGAGCCGCAGTGGGCAGTGCCAGACACTAAACACGCCTTCGTTGATTTCCAAAATGATGTGACCACCAAAGATATTAAACAGGCCCACCAAGAAGGCTATCTCAGTGTGGAGCATTTGAAGCGCTACACCACGCTGGGCATGGGCACTGACCAAGGCAAGACTTCAAACATTAATGCGCTTGCTATGATGGCTGATTTGCGCGGGCTGCCGATGAGTGAGGCGGGCACCACCACCTTCCGTCCGCCGTATGCATCGCTCACCATTGGCGCCATTGCGGGCCGCAGTGTGGGTGCGCATTTCAAACCAAAGCGTCTTTCTCCCTTGCATGATTGGCATGTGGCCCATGGTGCAACGTTCATCGAAGCGGGCCTGTGGATGCGCGCATGGTTCTATGAGTGGGCAGGTAATTCGCCTGAAACCGCTTACATAAAAGAAATGGAATTGGTGCGTGGGAATGTCGGCATTTCCGATGTGTCCAGCTTGGGCAAAATTGATGTGCAGGGGCCAGACGCTGCCGAGTTTCTCAACCGCGTATATGTGAATGGTTTTGCAAAACTGCCAGTGGGCCGCGCTCGCTATGGCGTGATGCTGAATGATGATGGCATTGTGCTGGACGACGGCACCACCAGCCGCATTTCCGACACGCAATTTTACATGACCACCACCACAGCCCAAGCGGGCGAAGTGATGAGCTGGCTTGAATACCTTTTGCAAATGCACTGGACTGATTTGAATGTGCATGTGACATCACTCACTGACGAATGGGGCGGCATGGCCGTGAGCGGACCAAATTCTCGCCGCGCTTTGCAACTGGCTTTCCCCGATGCGGACGTGAGCACCGAGGCCCTGCCTTATATGGGTGTGATGGATATTGAATTTGAGGGCGTGCCCGTGCGCATCCTGCGGCTCTCTTTCTCTGGTGAGCTTGCTTACGAAGTGCATTGCCCTGCGAATTATATCACGGCCCTGTGGGACCATATTTTACAGAGCGCAGATTCACTGGGCATCAAGCCTTATGGCCTTGAAGCACTGGCCTCGCTGCGCATTGAAAAAGGCCATGTGGCCGGTGCTGATCTTGATCATCGCAATACACTGGATGATTTGGGCCTTGGCAAAATGGCGGGCAAAGAAAAAGATTATATCGGCAAAGCGCTGCGCTTCCGCGAAGATTGCCAAGCGCCAGAACGCTGGAGCCTCGTTGGCATTGAGTGCATGGAAGACGGCAAGAAACTGCGCGGCGGTGCAATTTTATTTGCGGCCACGGACGAAATAAAAGGCCATGGCCGTGGCTATATCACCAGCGTTACATGGTCCACGGAACTGAACAAATTTATTGCACTCGCACTTTATAATGGTGGCCTGAAACATGAAGGCGAAGACATCATTTGCGCTTTTCCACTGAAGAATGAGAATGTGAAAGCCCGCATCGTCTCGCCGCACTTCATCGATAAGCAGGGAGAACGTCTCCATGCTTAAAGCCTCATCAGCATTGCTCAGCGCCAAGCCTTATGCCAGCAATCTGCTTACGGTTGTTGAAGCGCCCGATTTCGTGCTCACGCAATATACTGGCAGCGACAAAGATTTGATGAAGGCGTTGGGCAAATTGCCAGCCCGCGTTGGTATTGTGCAAGATAATTTCATGCGTGTGAGTTCGACACAAATTTGGTCGCTGAATGAAAGCGTGGAAGCACCAAATTGTTTTGTCACACCGCTCTCCTCCAGCCGCACCCGCATTGAAATCTCCGGCCGTCCTGCACGGGATGTTTTGGCCAAATGCGCCGCCATCGATTTTCACAAGAACGAATTTAAGCCCGGCACTTTCGCCATGACTGGCATTCACCATGTGCCGGTGCTCATACATTGTGTGGCTGGTGAAATCTTTCATCTCTATGTGTTGCGCACATTTGCTCTATCAATTTGGGATTACATTACGGATGCCGCTTTGGAGTTTAAATGATGCAAGACATTCTGGACCTTGAACGTTACCCGCTGGACAAGCCCGGCAGCCCAGAATGGAATACACTCGTCGCGCGCTGCAAAGCTGATCTCGTTAATGATGGCATGTTCAATTTGGAAGGATTGGTGAAACCTGCGGCATTGGCTAAGGCCGTGGCTGAAATTCAACCAGTGATGGACACGCTTTCATTTGTTCATAAGCGCAGCCACAACATTTATTTTAGCAAAGAAATTCCTGAATTGGCGGCCGATCATCCTGCCTTGGTGAAGGTGGACACAATCAACCACACGGTGTGCGCCGACCAAATTTCGCAAAGCACCATTATGTGGATTTATGAGTGGTCTCCCTTCATCATGTTCCTCGCCGCCACCATGGACAAAGACGCACTCTTCCCAATGCGCGATGCGTTGGCCCGTGTGAATGTGATGGCCTACCGCGATGGCGAAACTCTGAACTGGCATTTCGACCGGAGCGAATTCACCACCACATTGCTGCTACAAGCGCCAGAGCAGGGCGGTGATTTCGTCTATCGCACTGATCTGCGCACTGAAGATAATCCGAATTATGATGGCGTAGCGAAACTGCTGCGCGGCCAAGATCCTGATGTGCAAACCCTAGAAGTGAGCGCCGGAACATTGAATGTGTTCCGTGGCAAAAACACCGCCCACAAGGTGTCCACTGTGGGCGGCAGTAAAGAGCGCTTGATTGCCGTTTTTAGTTATTTCGACAGGCCCGGTGTGGTCTTCACCAAGGAAGACCAAATGGGCTTCTATGGGCGGAGCGCCTAGCTCCGCATCTTCTCGCCTTTCGGGTCAAATAATGGCTCATGCACAATGGTTGCTTTGCGCATTTCGCCAATGATCTCGATTTCAAATTCGGCTTCGTTCTCCAGTTCCTTGGGCACATAGCCTTGCGCCATGGACTTGTTTAGATAATGTGCGAAGCCGCCGGAAGTGGCCCAACCCACCACCTTGCCTTTGTGCCATATGGGTTCATCGCCAATCACATCGCAATCACCAGCTTCAACCACCAATGAAACGCGGCGTAATTTTCCACCGGATGCTTTCTCCGCGCGGGCGGCTTCTAAGCCGATGAAATCATTTTTGGTGAGATCAACAAAGCGGTCCATGCCCGCTTCGAACGCACCATAGATGGGGCGCAGCTCGCGGAACCATGTGGGGAAGTTTTTCTCCAAACGCATGCACAAAAGTGCGCGCATTCCGAAATTCACAATGCCATGTGTCGCACCGGCCTTGATAATCTGCTCGTAAAGGCGGCGCTGATAATCAGGCTTCACCCAAATTTCATAACCAAGATCGCCTGTATATGTGACGCGGTTAATGAGGGCAGGGCAATGTCCGATTTCAAAGGCACGATGATCCATGAATTTGAACGCAGCGTTTGAAACATCTTCATCAGTCAGCGCTTGCAGCACGGCGCGAGATTTCGGCCCGGCGATAGAGAGGCCCACAAGTCCCATATCAAGCCGCTCGATTATCACCGAGCCATCTTTGGGCTGATGCTGTTCAAACCAGCGCATGTGATAAATCTGCGCTTGGCTGGAACCCCACATATAGAATGTTTCGGCAGCAGCTTTGGCAATTGTAAAATCGCCGATCAATTTGCCATTTTCATTCAGCATCGGTGTTAAAACAATGCGGCCAACTTTCGGCATTTTGTTTGTCATCATGCGCGACAAGAAAGCCTCAGCGCCCGAACCCGTGAAGCGATACTTCGCGAAGTTGGCAATCTCAGTCACGCCCACGCCGTTGCGGGTGCCCATCACTTCGGCCTTGATGTGCGCAAAGTCATTGCTGCGGTGGAATGACACGATGTCCTTCGGCTCAACACCTTTTGGCGCAAACCAAAGCGGCACTTCCAAGCCCCAGCTATTGCCCATAACCGCACCTTGCGCGATCATCTTGTCATAAAGGGCCGTTGTTTGTTGGGGCCGCGCCGCGGGCAATTCTTCATTCGGGAATTGAATCGAGAAACGGCGGCCATAAGTCTCTCGCACTTTTTCATTGGTATAGCTGCGTGTGGCCCATTCGCCATACCGCGCATTGTCCATGGCCCACACATCAAAGCCCGGGTCGCCATTCACCATCCATTGCGACAATGCTAAACCAACACCACCACCTTGGCTAAAGCCAGCCAGAACACCACAAGCCAGCCAGAAATTCTGCACCCCTTGCACTGGGCCCATAAGAGGGTTGCCGTCAGGCGTAAATGTAAACGGCCCGTTGATAACTTTCTTGATGCCAACTTTGGCAAGAGCCGGGAAATGCTTGTAACCCAGTTCAAGGTTATGCGCGATCCGGTCAAGATCTGGCTGAAACAATTCGCGGCCAAATTCCCAAGGCGTGGTTTTAGGCGACCATGGAACGCATTCCTTTTCATAAGTGCCCAGCACCAAGCCAGAGCGCTCTTGCCGCATATAAATTTCAGATTTAAAATCGATAATGTGCGGCAGTTCATGGCCGTGTGATTTGTTAAACTCAATCACTTCGGGCATGTCGTCGGTCACCAGATATTGGTGCGCCATGGCCAGCACTGGAAGTTCCAGCCCCACCATGCGGCCCACTTCACGCGCCCAAAGGCCACCGGCATTCACCACATGCTCGGCATGAATGTTGCCCTTTTCAGTGATCACATCCCACGAGCCGTCTTTGCGGTGCTGCAATTCTGTAACCCGCGTGCCCTGATAGATTTCAGCGCCTGCAATGCGGGCCGATTTTGCATAAGCATGGGTGGTGCCTTCAGGATCAAGGTTGCCGTCAGCAGCATCCAGCATTGCGCCGATAAAATATTTTTCTTCCAATAAGGGGTTCAGCTTCTTGGCTTCAGCCATGGAAAGCATTTCAGTTTCAAGGCCCAGATAGCGGGCCCGCGCATGGGCCATTTTCAGCCATTCCAAACGCTCAGGTGTTTCCGCCAAGATCAATCCGCCAGAGCGATGCAAGCCACAAGATTGGCCAGAAATCTTTTCCAGCTCATCATAAAGCCCAATCGTATAGCCTTGCAATTTGGCTACGTTTGGATCGCCATTCAGCGTGTGAAAGCCGCCCGCGGCATGCCAAGTGGAACCGGAAGTGAGAATGTCACGCTCAACCAAAACCACATCAGTCCAGCCAGCTTTGGTGAGGTGATAAAGCACCGAACAGCCCACCACACCACCACCAATAACCACCACGCGCGCCGAAGTCTTCATGAGAGATCCTGATAATTGTTTGCAGCACAATAGCGATGTGGGTGCCGCACCGCAATCAACCGTGGAGTTGAAATGAATTCACCCGTCGCTAAACCACGGTGCCAAACAGCGCACCGACACCAGCCGTAATAGCCATGGCAATAACTCCCCAGAATGCAACGCGAGCCGTGGCGCGTAACATGCTGGCCCCACCCACATAAGCGCCCAACGCACCCAATATGGCCAGAAAAATCACTGTGGAAACCAGCATAGCGGGGGTGAGAACTTTTTCCGGAGACAATAGCACTACAGCCAAAGGCAGGGCCGCCCCCACTGAAAATGTGAGGGCCGAAGTCACAGCAGCTTGTAAAGGCCGCGCAGTTGTCATGTCGGTAATGCCCAATTCCTCACGCGCATGGGCGCCGAGAGCATCAGAGGCCGTCAACTCTTTGGCAACCTGTAACGCTGTCGCTGGTGTAACACCGCGCGCAACGAAAGACTGGGTAAGCTCTTTCAGTTCGAATTCAGGCTGTTCGGCAAGCTCCTTGCGTTCGCGGGCCAAATCAGCGGCTTCAGTGTCGGCTTGAGAACTCACAGAAACATATTCACCGGCGGCCATGGCCATGGCCCCTGCTGCAAGCCCCGCTGTGCCAGCAATCAGAATGTTACTGGCCGAAGCATGCGCACTTGCCACACCCAAAATCAAACTCGCAGTGGAAATCAAACCATCATTCGCGCCCAGCACCGCCGCCCGCAACCAACCCACACGGTGGGCGCTATGATTTTCTAAATGAAGCCTGCTCATGAGTGTGTGAAGTCCGGTTTATTTCAAAGACGTGATGTATTCAGCGATAGCTTTAATATCGGCCTCCGGCAATGAGGCAATGTGCAAGCGGACTTGCCCCATTCCGCCTGATGCCATTCTATCATAGCCCAATTCCTCGCCATTTTGAAAAGCCAAAACCAAGTCGGCCACATCCTTATAGCGCTCTCGACCGATGAGATTTCGGAGTGACGGCACCATACCCTTGCCTTCTGGATGCGGCCCACCCGCATACATTCGGGAAGTATCGCTGCTCAAAAACGCAGTGCGCGGTGTGTGGCATTCGGCACAATGCCCGGGCCCTGCCACAAGATATGCGCCGCGATTCCAGCTCACACTTTGCGTTGTTGTAGGCTGCCATTTGGTCTCATCAAGCCCCACCCACTTCCACAGGCCAAGGCCGCGTCGGATCAGCGGCAGGAACTTCACATCGTAGGGCGTTTCGGGATTTTTCACGGGCGGCAATGTGGCTAGATAAGCTTTGATATCCAAAATGTCGCCAACGCTCATGTGGGCATATGATGTGTATGGCAAAGCTGGAATAAGATGATCGCCCCCAGGGCTCAGGCCTTTCTGCATCGCATTCACAAAATCAGCATTTGACCATTTTCCAAGGCCGGTTTCGGCATCTGGCGTAATATTCGGCGGATAGAGTATCCCAATCGGCGTGACCAATGGCTTGCCGCCAACTGGTGAATCGGCCGCGGCGTCTTTCACCTTTGGGCCCGCAGAATGACATGAGATGCAGCCCCCTATGTTATAAAGCAATTTTCCGTTTTCGATATTTGCAACGTGAGCAGGAATATCCCTATCCAAAAGGGGATGGGGTACCGAAGCAATCCAAGCTCCACCCATTCCGAAGGTGGCCAGAATTGCCACAACCACAAAATTTCTTTTGGAAAAAATAATCACGCGTTATTCAGCCGATCGGAATTTAGTATGCTAACCCCCGCAGGCCTTACCCAATGCTGAAAACTCCGGTTTGAAATTGCCTTCATGCTTCGTGGCTTTCAATGACTAAAAAGACAATCTTATATGTTCCAATCGCCTCTTGCAAACCTTTCGGGTCCGCTCGCTAGCCCTCATTTCCGTTTTTAACCAAAGGTTAACTATTCATTTAAAGTTTAATTCGGTTCTTCCACGGATTCTTAACACCATCAAATTAGCGTTGCAGTGGTAATTTGGGTTTGTGTGGAAAAGCAAAATGACAACGCTTAAAAGACGCGCTGGGGATCAGCCTATTCCACTGCTTTCCGTTGTCGTACCGATGTACAATGAGGAAGAAGGCACCGAACTGTTCTTCAACCGCATAATTCCTGTGCTAAAAGCAGTCACTGAAGATTTCGAAATAGTTTGTGTTGATGATGGCAGTTCTGACCGCACCATGCTGAAGTTGATGCAGCACAACATGCGAGATCAACGCATTAAAGTGCTCAGCCTTTCGCGCAATTTTGGCAAAGACACGGCCCTTTCTGCGGGGTTGGATTATGCCCGCGGGCAAGCTGTCATCCCCATTGATGCCGATTTGCAAGATCCACCTGAACTCATTATCGAGATGGTGCAGAAATGGCGTGAAGGCTATGAAGTGGTTTTTGCCCGCCGTGCCGATCGTGGCAGTGATGACACCTCAAAGCGCATCACAGCGGGTCTGTTCTACCGTGTTTACAATTGGATTGCCGATGTGCGCATTCCAGACAACACGGGCGATTTCAGATTGATGGACAGGCGCGTTGTTGATGCCGTAAAAAACTTGCCGGAAAAAACCCGCTTCATGAAAGGTCTTTTCGCGTGGGTGGGCTTTAAGCAAATCGGCTTGGATTGTCGCCGCGAAGAGCGCGCAGCAGGCGTGACCAAGTGGCGCTATTGGAAATTATGGAATTTCGCCATTGACGGCATTACTGGATCATCCACTGTGCCATTGCGCATTTGGACATACTTTGGTGTTGCGCTTGCTATTTTTTCGAGCGTCTACGCGGTGTGGATTGCCATTCACACCATGCTTTATGGCACCAACATGCCCGGCTACTCTTCCTTAATGGTTACAGTTTTAATGCTAGGTTCAATGAACATTATCGCCACAGGAATTCTGGGTGAATATGTGGGCCGCATTTATAACGAAGTTCGCAATCGTCCCCTTTATCTCGTCCGCGAGACCAAGGGTCTCGAGACGCAAAAGGAAAAAGCTAGATCATGGAACGAAACGTCTACCAACGCCTCGACCAACTCGAAGGCAATCATTGGTGGTTCTGCGCGCGCCGCAAGATCTTAAATTCCGTTATCGAACGCTTCGCCCCTAAACACTCCAACTTGCGCGTGATGGAAGCCGGTTGCGGCACGGGTGGCAATTTGCACATGCTTGCAAAGTTTGGAACCCTTGATGCATTCGAGCTTGATGATGAAGCCCGCGACATTGCAAAATCCAAATTACCTATGGATATAAAAAGCGGAATGCTTCCCGACCACATCCCTTATGCTCCAGGCAAATTTGACGTAGTGGTTGCTTTTGACGTGATTGAGCATGTCGAAAAGGATGTCGAGAGCCTGGCCAGCCTTGCCAAACAATTGGCTCCCGGTGGTCGTTTGGTAATGACAGTTCCAGCCCTGCCATGGCTGTGGAGCAAACACGACGAAACTCATCATCACTATCGTCGCTACACGCGTAAGGTGCTCAATGACACGTTGATTAAAGCGGGTCTGAAACCGGTGCGCATCAGCTATTTCAATACTCTGCTGTTCCCTTTGATAGCGGGCTTGCGCCTCACCCGCAAAGCCTTTGGCTTGAAAGAACAAGCTGATGACGCCATGCCGTCATCAATGACAAATGGCATTTTGAAATCGATCTTTGGGTTTGAAAGCAATTTTGTCGGTCGCATTCCAATGCCCATTGGTGTTTCGCTGCTAGCGGTTGCTCAACGCAGTTCATGAATGGGTTGCTAAAGCAGCTGACTAAATTTGCTTCGGTTGGAGTGATAGCAACTGGCATCCACGTTGTTATGGCCCTGCTGCTAAATTCGACGTTTGGCTTTGCGGCTCTCAGCGCGAATTTTCTGGCTTATCTAATCGCCTCAACATTTTCCTATTTTGGTAATTGGCTTTGGACTTTTGAAAAAATGGGAACGCTCAAGCAATCATTGCCGCGCTTTGCATTTTTGAACCTGGCCTGTTTTGCCGTAAATCAAGCCCTTGTTTATGGAGTGGTCGTCATCCTCAAACAGCCGTTGGCTGTGGCCATGGTGCCTGTGATTGCCATAATCCCGGCCTTCAGTTTTTGGCTCAGCAAAAGTCGGGTTTTCGTTCCAGCATAAAAAAGGCCCCGCACACGTGCGAGGCCTTTTTCCGAAAAATCTAAATGCTTAGATTGATTCTTTAACTTCTTTGGCGGCGCGGAACGCCAGCTTCTTCGAAGCTTTAATCTTAATTTGTTCGCCAGTCAGCGGGTTGCGACCAAGGCGGGCAGGGCGCTTCTTCACTTGGAAAATGCCAAGGCCAGTAACGCGCACTTTGTGACCCTTCTTGAGGTTCTTTACAATGATCTCAACAAAGTCAGCCAACAAAGCTGCAGCAGCCTTCTTTGACATTTCGTGTGTCTCAGCGATTTCCGCAGACATTTTGGTCAACGCAACTGTCAGTACTTTTTCATCAGCCATGGTCATCTCCTCTTTGGCGTGTCGAATCATAATGGGCAAAAACTACATGAGGCAGTGCATCATTAAAACCCTTATTTTTAAGGGCTGTTTTCAATCAGGAATCAATAAACCCCTGAGAATACGTGGTTAATTTTGTGTTAACGCATAAGCGCAGGAAATAAACCAATGAAGTCAATGCTTTAAATGGGGATCAAACGAAATCAATGTGATTTTTAAGCGGAATATTCCCCAAATTGTGCTTTTTACACATCTGATTGAGATCATTCTGCCGCTTCATAATATTGTCTCCGCCAGACATATTTTGCGCATGGACGCGAATATCAACCACAACGCTCTCATCGTGTCGGAAATGAAAGCCAGCGCGCGCCACCCGCAAATACCAATCCCAATCGGCATAATAGGGGATCGATTCATCAAACAATCCGAGTGAGTCGTGGAGCTTTTTTTCGTAGCAAAGAGCCGAAATCAAAATCGTGTTGTCATGCGCCAAGCTTGCTGCGGTGGCATCGCGCGAAAAGTGTTTGGCCCTGCCATCGGCAAACCGCATCATGCCATCAGCAAAGTAAAATCCACCCTTGGCTTCAAGCCCTGCCGCTGCGCGTGATAGGAAATTTGCATCCGTCCACACATCATCATCATCTAAAAAAGCTATGAACCGCCCGCCAGAATTTTGGATAGCCAAATTTCGAGCTGGATTAAGGCCATGTGATTGATTGTCAAATATCCGAACGCGAGCATCAGTGTGAACAGGAATGGGAAACGATCCGTCATTCACAACCAAAACTTCAAGTGCTTCTAAATCTTGCGCCAACACGCTGGCAATGGCTTCGCCAAGGTATTCGAGGCGATCACGCGTTGGAATGATAACAGAGAAAGTTGGCGCCATACTAATGGCCATCGCGAGGACTTAGCCATTGCAAATTGGGATAAACCACCGGCTCTTTGCTTTTGAAAAAATAACGTCTGAAAATTTCGCGGTAACCGTGCATCACATAATCTTTGTTCTTTTTCAAAAACCGAGTGCGCTCTTCGCGGTAAAATGCGGGTAACTGATACCACGGCATGGATGGTCTATCATGATGTGCAATATGCAAATTATTGTTGAGAAACAACAATGACCAAAACGGCGAAGCCTCAACCACAATGGTGCGTGGCCCGATATCTTCCGCCGCCTGATGTTCACAAAAAGAACGGATCAAAGCCAACGAAATAGCTGGATAAGCAATTAGTAAAACATATTGCCAAATCGGCATCCCGCACCAAATTACAAAAGTGCAGACTGCTGAAATAGATACGGCAAACAAACCCCAACACTTCACAATATCACGACGACCATGCAACATTTCTAAAAACTCGCCAGACCAAAATCGAATAATGCCCACGGCAGGCCCAATTAGCATGCGGCCAAACAGGGTGTTATTGAACTGATACAAAACGCGCTTTATGCCCGGCATTTGTTCCCAGCTTTCCGGCAGCAAGTAAAAAGATTCTGGATCATGAACCGGGCAGGTAAGATTGGCATCATTGTGATGGGCAATATGGGTGTCACGATAGCGCCCATAGGGCAGCCACATATGAGGTACAATAAAAACCAGCGCTTCATTAACCCGACGATTGCGCGTTGGATGCCCATGCAAAACTTCATGTTGCAACGAAGAATGCAGGCAAGCCGCATAAGCACCGATCGGCATAATTATCCACCATGGAATAGTTGCGTGGTACCATACGAGGGCCCCCAAAATAAAATAAGCCATTCCGATTATTGCAATCGTAAGCCATTCAATTTTGGGCGCGCGCAGTGATGCCATGGTGAATTATTTCAAATTGCCGTTAAGGCCCTAGTGTATATGCTGGCGTGATTGCTTCGCAAGTAGTGGAAGAATTATGGTTGTCGCATCACTGCCCATGTATGATTGGCCTGAATTTCGAGATGCAACAGATGCATTTTGGCAAGGCTTCGCCAAGCACGCTGAGGTTCAGTGTGAACTCGATCGCAAGACGAACTATGTTGAATTATGGCGCAACCCAAACCTTATGTTCAGTCAAACCTGCGGTTATCCATTCACACATGATTTCAGAGGGTTACTGAATTATATTGCGACTCCACATTATGCCGCTGATGGCTGTGCAGGCGCAGATTATTGCAGCATAATATTTGCGCGGGATCAGAAATCCTTACCCGATTTTTATGGCTGCAACGCCGCCATCAACACCGAAGATTCAATGTCTGGAATGCTGGCGCTAAAATTGGTTTTTGCGCCTTTCGTGCGGGGTGGTGAATTCTTTCGTCGTGTCAAAATAACAGGTGGCCATCGCAATTCACTCAAAGCCGTCCGCACAAAATACGCCGATGTCTGCGCAATTGATTCTGTTTGCGTTGCACTCGCCAAAAAATATTGCCCACAGGAATTGGAAGGCCTTGTAGAGATCGCACGCTCTCCTCCTGTTCCTGCTCTGCCTTTTGTAACCCGGTCTGGCGATGCGGCAGGACTGGCAAGAGTGTTGAAAAAAACTTTAGATGATCCAGAATTAAGCACCGCACGCGAAGCACTTTTGCTCAAAGGTATGTCGGTGTTGCCAACGGGCGCTTATGATAGAATATTAGAATTAGAAAACGCGCTGCCCGCATTTGCCCTATAACTTTTTAGGGACTGTCTCATTCGCACCGATGCGGGCCGCATCAAATTCAGGCATCATTTCGCAATGGCGTGCGATGACATGAAGCTTAGGATATTTATCTGAAGGGAAAAATTCGGGCAATCGCAATTTCACATGGCTCAACATGCAGCCAATTGTAACATCGGCTTGGGTCATCTTATTGTCGATAAACCACGGCGTGCCGCACTCATGCTCCAACCACTCAATGCCAGCTTTCAATTGCATTGCTAGCCGCTTATCCAAAGCCGCACTCACTGCTTTCTGGTCGTGAAAATGCCGTTCAAAATAAAGGGAAACGGTTTTGTCAGAACAGCCAGTCGAAACCGCGCAAATCCGCAAAACCTGCCGCCGCTCTGGCCCATGCGCAGGCGTTAAGGCTCTAGGACCCACAGCTTGGTCGAGGTGATCAATGATGACATTTGAGTCAATCAAAGTTTCGCCCGTTTCCAAAATGAGCGCAGGCACACGCACGAGCGGATTTAACTTGCCCATCTCTTTGAAATCACCAAACACTGAAAGTGGCTGCCGCGTGAACGGCATGTGATAGTGATGCAGCGTGACAGCAACGCGGCGCACAAAAGGCGAGTCATATTGGCCTACAAGGATCATGTTCCCATCATTACGCCGTTAGGCCAAACGTTCAAGCACTCTTTCACGTCCAGTCAGTGGCAGCAGCACTGCCAATTCTGGTCCGTGGTCTAAGCCCGTCAGTGCCAGCCGCAAGGGCATGAACAGTGTTTTGCCTTTGCGATCCGTTGCAGCTTTCACAGCATCAGTCCAAGCTTTCCATGTGTTGCCATCCCAAGGCTCCGGCGGCAAAACTTCGCGGGCGGTGTTGATGAAAGACTTATCTTCGTCGGCCACCACACCCTTGATTCTATTTGTTACGATATCTGCCCAAGCCTTTGTTTCGCTTAGCTTTTCAATATTTCCGCGCACCGCCAACCAAAACGCTTCAGAGCCGCCAGCAACGCGGTCTTTTACAGCATCCCACGGCGTCATATGCAGCAACTTGGCATTCAGCGCTGCAAGTTCCGCCTCATCAAACCGCGCTGGCGTGCGCGAAAGTTTGCCCAGATCAAAGCCATCCACCAGTTCTTGAATATCAGTACACGGATGAATGTTGTCCGACGTGCCAAGCAATGAAGCGTGGCTCACCACGGCCATGGCTTCCAAGCCACTGTCGCGGAATTGCTGGATGGAGAGCGAACCAAGACGCTTCGACAAACCTTTACCATCAGCGCCCGTCAGCAAACTATAATGGGCATAAATCGGTGATGCGCCAGAAATGGCTTCGCTGATTTCAATCTGCACGGCCGTGTTCACCACATGGTCTTCACCACGGATCACATGGGTGATGTTGAAATCAATATCGTCGATCACTGATGGCAGTGTGTAGAGATAAGTGCCGTCCTCGCGGATCAAAACAGGATCTGAAAGCGTGGAAGAATTAATATGCACTGGTCCCCGGATCATATCATCCCAAGTCACATCTTCATGTTTCAACTTAAAACGCCAATGCGGTTTGCGCCCCTCGGCCAAAAACGCTTCAGTTTCTTCCTTGGTGAGTTTGAGCGCGGCACGATCATAAACGGGCGGCAAGCCACGGGCCTGTTGGCGCTTGCGGCGGCGGTCCAATTCATCAGCGGTTTCATAGCAAGGGTATAAAAATCCGCGCGCCCGCAAATCATCAGCCACTGTGTCATATCGATCAAAACGTTTGGACTGCCACTCAATGCGGTGCGGCTTTATGCCAAGCCAAGCGACATCAGTTGCAATGCCATCAGCAAATTCTTGGGTAGACCTTGCCGTGTCCGTATCATCATATCGCAAGATAAATTGGCCACCAGTTTTCAGCGCGAACAACCAGTTGAGCAGGGCGGCGCGGGCATTGCCAATGTGAATGCGGCCGGTGGGGGAGGGTGCAAAGCGAACAATATTCATGGCGGAAAGCGCTAGCCTTCTCTATGTTCTCAGTCAAGAATGGAGATAAAATAATGAAACAAAGGCAACTCGGGGCCGGTGGCCCGATGGTGGGCGAAATTGGCTTGGGTGCCATGAGTTTTGCTGGAACTTCCGGTGAAACCGATGAGGCCACCAGCCACCGCACATTGGATGCTGCTTTAGATAACGGCGTAAATTTCATTGATACAGCTTTGATTTACGGCCCTTTCACTTCAGAAACTGTGATCGGGAACTACTTCCGCACCAACAAATCTGCCCGCCAGAAATTCACATTGGCCACCAAAGGCGGAATTGTTCCTGTGCCAAGAGGTGTTGACAATACCGCCAAATATCTGACCGAATGTGTCGATGGTTCACTCCAACGCCTCGGCATTGATTGTATTGACCTTTATTACATTCATCGCCGTCAGTTTGATTTACCCATCGAAGATGTGATGCAAACTTTGCTAGAGTTCAAGAAGCAGGGGAAGATCAAAGCCATCGGGTTTTCTGAAATTTCGCCGGCATCATTAATGCGTGCCAGCAAAGTTGGCCATGTGGCTGCCATACAAAATGAATATTCATTGTGGTGCCGCCTGCCAGAATTAGGCATGATACAAACGTGTAAAAAACTGGGCACGGCCTTCGTGCCATTTTCACCCTTAGCACGCGGCACATTGAGTGATGTGGTGATTGATGTCGAAAAACTTCAGTCTGCTGATTTCCGCCGCACTCTGCCAAGGTTTCAAGAACCCAATTACAGTTTCAATATGGCTGAAACGGCGAAGTTTAAAGCTTATGCGGTGAACCATGGTTGGAAACCTGCAGGCCTTGCCTTGGCGTGGGTGCTGCACCAAGGGGAACATCTCATCCCAATTCCAGGAACAAGGTCGCCGGAGCATTTGGCAATCAATGCAGCAGGCGCGGAAATAAAGCTAACTGCGCAGCACTTGAAAGACATCGAGGAAATCCTCCCCGTCGGTTTCGCCCACGGCAATCGTTATTCCGAAGCGGCGCAAGCGAGTGTGGAGATTTATTCTTAGCGATCCCTAAACCCATTGGTAATCGGATAACGCCGATCACGCCCAAAATTACGGCGGGTGATCTTCACACCGGGTGCAGCTTGGCGGCGCTTATATTCGGCCACGTAAAGCATATGTTGAATGCGCTTTATCAAAACTGGATCATGCCCGCGCGTGGCAATTTCAGCCAGCGTCTGCTCACGTTCCACCAAGCCTTCAAGAATATCATCAAGTGCTGCATAAGGCGGCAAGGAGTCTTGATCTGTTTGATTGGGGCGAAGTTCAGCAGTTGGGGCTTTGGTGATGATGCGTTCAGGGATCACATGGCTTTGTGTGTTGCGCCACGCGGCCAAGCGATACACTTCCATTTTGTAGACATCTTTAATTGGATTGAAGCCACCGTTCATATCGCCATAGAGCGTGGCATAGCCCACACTCATTTCTGATTTATTGCCCGTGGTCAAAACCATCGATCCAAATTTATTGGAGATCGCCATAAGAATGACACCGCGCGAACGCGACTGCAAATTTTCTTCAGTCACGCCAGAATTGGTGCCTTGGAACATCGGGCCAAGCGTAGACAAAAATCCTTCCACTGGTTCCTTGATGGGCACCACATCATAGCGAACGCCGAGCAGTGCAGAGCATTCCTTTGCATCTGCCAGACTATCTTCGCTGGTATATTCATAAGGCAGCATCACGCAATGAACACGGGCTTCTCCAAGTGCATCAACCGCCATGGCCGCGACGACTGCGGAATCAATGCCACCTGACATGCCCAGTACCACGCCCGGAAATTTATTTTTATCCACGTAATCACGAAGGCCCAACACGCAAGCTTTCCACGTCTCTTCTTCATTCTCTGGTAGCTTGACCACTTCGCCTGCGCTCATGCTCCAGCCGTTTGATCCACGCACCCATTCGGTGATGGCAACAGCCTCTTCAAACATCGGCATTTGCAATGCAAGTGAACGATCTGCATTCAGCACAAATGAAGCACCATCAAACACCAGCTCGTCTTGCCCGCCCACCTGATTAAGATAGGCCAGGGGCAAACCAGTTTCAGTAACGCGCGCCACAACGAGATTCAAACGCACATCATCTTTGTTGCGTTCAAAAGGCGAACCATTGGGCGAGAGCAAAATCTCTGCACCGGTTTCTGCCAGCGTCTCGCAAGTTTCTTCCGTCCAAATATCTTCGCAAATGGGAACACCAATGCGAACTCCTTTGAATGAAATTGGCCCCGGCTGCGGCCCCGGTTGAAACACGCGCTTCTCATCGAACACGCCATAGTTTGGTAGATCATATTTATGGCGCACGGTTTCGATTTTGCCATCATTCAAAAGGGCCACCGAATTATGCAACTTGTCGCCCTCTCGCCAAGGCAGGCCGATGAGAATAGCGGGACCAGATTTAAACTCTATTGCAAGTTCTTCGGCCGCGGCTTTGCAAGCTTTCACAAATGAAGGACGTAGCACTAAATCCTCAGGAGGGTATCCCGCTAGAAACAGTTCTGGAAACAACACCAAATCTACACTGCTTAATTTCGCGATTTCTGCTTTGGCTTTCGCCAAGTTGGCTGCCACACCTCCAACAGTGGGGTTGAGTTGAGCTAAAGCAATGATGAGTCTGTCTGTCATAATGCTGGCCTCTTAGCGCATTGGCAAAGTTTTGCAAAACCGCCTTGCAATTCCGCGCTCAAACCGCCAAATTCGGGCTTATAATTTTTGAGGAGTCACCCATGCGTTTAGATGAACAGCGGCCCAGCGACAATGTTGAGGATCAACGCAGCGGCGGCGGCGGCAGTTTTGGCGGTGGCCTTTCTGGTTTAGGCGGCGGCGGTGGATTGGGTGGTGGCCTTATATCTCTGCTCTTCAGCACACTGGGATTTCGCGGCATTGCCATTCTTGCCGTTGTCTATTTTGCACTGAAATTTTTTGTTGGCATAGATTTGATCAATCTGGTCAATGGCGGTGGCATGTCTTTGCCCGGTGGCAACACTCAAATACAAATGCCAGATACCACAAAAAACACGCAAATGACGCAAGGTGGCAGCCCCAGCGTGAATGGCGGCGGTGTAGCAGGCAACGATGTGACAACTACAGATGCTGGTAAAGATTTTGTGGCGCGTGTTCTGGGTTCCACTGAAGATGTGTGGGGCAGCGTGTTTAAGTCCATGGGCAAGCAATATGAGCAGCCAAAACTGGTATTGTTCACGGGCTACACACAATCAGGCTGTGGCACGGCACAATCGGCCATGGGTCCATTTTATTGCCCCAATGATCACAAGGTTTATATTGATCTGGCCTTCTATCAAGACATGAAAAACAAATTGGGCGCTCCCGGTGATTTTGCTCAGGCCTATGTTGTGGCCCATGAAGTTGGGCATCACGTGCAGACTCTGCTTGGTATCACTGATCAAGTGCAATCGGCGCGGTCTAGCGCCTCAGAAGCTGATAGCAATGCGCTTTCGGTGCGCACAGAATTGCAGGCGGATTGTTTTGCAGGCATTTGGGCAACGGCAGCGGATGCCACCAAACATATTCTCCAATCGGGTGATATTGAAGAAGCGCTGAATGCGGCCAGCCAAATTGGTGATGACCGTTTGCAAAAGCGTAGCCAAGGCTATGCCGTTCCAGACACTTTCACCCACGGCACATCTGAGCAGCGCATGAAATGGTTTAAGCAAGGCCTCACTGCCAAAAGTCTGAATGATTGCGATACATTTACCGCTGATCCACTCTAAACAGCCTTAACGCCTGGTTTAAATGCGGTGGTTCGAAACACCGCGTTTACCTTGCCATCCGAAACGAAGGCGCGAACATCCTCCGTTTACGCAAAGATTAACATCCGGATGTCACACCCAGCTTGTGTTAATTGGGTGGGACCTACGATGGATAGACCTTTTGCAAATGCCGAAGTGGCGCAACGCTTGTTAAAAAGCGCGGATGTTTGTGTGCTGATCATAACCACCTTCATCGTTTCACTTTTGCATGTGAAACAGTTTGACGCCAGTGTTCCTGGCCTTTTGGCCTTCAGCTCCATGACCCTTTCTTTTCTGGTGGTCTATGTGATGCGTGGCCTTGGTCAATATGAAGCGCAGCATCTTTCCCATGGCGTCAAATCCATACTTGCTGCTCTCGCCGTTTCAGGAACCTGCGGCGCTGCATTTTATCTTTCATCACAGGCGCTGGGTTTTGGCCTTACCAAAGTTTGGCCGCAAGTGTGGTTGCCACTGTGCATGGTCCATTTCACGCTCACCAGAATGATGGTTCGGTCTTGGGCAAAGCCGCTAGCTGATAAAGGCCGGTTCCGCCAACGCATTGCCATTGTGGGCGGCGGCAAAGCGGCTGAAGATGCTATTATCACACTTGAAAAATCGCCCCACCTCAACATCGAAATTGTTGGTCTTTTTGATGATCGCTATGATAATCGCAGCCCAGACTCAGTGCGCAAACATAAAAAGCTTGGCAAGATTGCTGATCTCGCCGACTATGCCCGCGGCCAAGCCGTCGATCTTATTATCGTAGCTATCCCGATGTCGGCCGAACAACGCCTCTTGCAAATTCTTAAACGCCTATGGGAATTGCCGATTGATATTCGCGTGAGTGGGCAAGCGGCGGTGCTTAAACTTTCGCCTCGCGCCTATACTTATTTGGGTGAGCTGCCACTGCTCGCAGTGTTTGATCGCCCATTGAATGGCTGGAGCCAATTCTTAAAAGATACTATGGACCGCGCCATTGCACTGGTCGCCATCATCATGCTGTCGCCAGTCATGCTCGCTGTGGCTCTGGCCGTGCGCATTGAAAGCAGGGGGCCAATTATTTTCAAGCAGAAGCGCTTTGGTTTTAACAATGAACTCATCCAAGTGTTTAAGTTCCGCTCCATGTATTCCGATATGGCCGATGTTTCTGCGGCAAAGCTTGTGACAAAGAATGATCCGCGTGTCACCAAAGTGGGACGCATCATTCGTAAAACGTCTTTGGATGAACTTCCACAACTCTTCAATGTGTTGACTGGGCAGCTCTCTCTTGTTGGTCCACGGCCTCACGCCACGCAAGCAAAAGCCGCCGGTGAGCTATATGATGAAGTGATCGATGGTTATTTCGCGCGCCACAAAGTGAAGCCAGGTATTACAGGTTGGGCGCAGATTAACGGTTGGCGCGGTGAGACCGATACTCACGAAAAGTTGGAGCAACGCGTGAAACATGATCTCGATTATATTGATCGTTGGTCACTGGGCTTGGACCTCTATATCCTTGCCAAAACACCGCTGGCCCTTTTGAAAAGTGAAAATGCCTACTAAAGCCCGGTTTTCCACATTCGCTTTCAAGTTGTAATCACCCATTTGTGAATTGCAGGAATGGTGTTAACTCTGTGGCACGTCGACCGTGGGGCGACGAATCATTTGGGAGACAACACTATGGATATGACTTCAATCATTACGCAGCTGGTTATCGGTGCTATTGGTGGTAACGGCGCAGGTGCAGTTTTGAAAAATCAAAGCTTGGGCACAATTGGCAACACCATTGCTGGCGTTGTTGGCGGCGGTCTCGGCGGCCAAATTCTTGGTCAATTGATGAACCACCCAGCGGCTGACGCTGTTGCTGGTGCTGCAGCTTCCGGCAACTTGGTTTCAAACATTGCAGGCGGCGGCATTGGCGGCGCAGTACTGATGATCATTGTCGGCGTGATCAAGAACATGATGAACAAAACAGCCTAATAGGCAGTTTTTTGTTTTACGGGGGCACCTCAAAAGGGTGCCCTTTTTTTATGAGAAATTGATCAGATAGTTTTCGCACAAGTTATCGGTCACTTCTGTAAATTTATATCCCATATCTTGTGCCAGCTCAGTTTCACGGTGTGAGCCAATCCACGCAACCAGCAATAGGCGCCGCAGCATAATGAAAGTTGGAATTTCATTTTCATCATCAATGGAAAGTTGGGCGACACGGCGATATCCGACTAGCCACGATTCAATCAAGTCTGGCACTTTTGCATCATCTTCATAGAACGACACTGTTGTTGCAGCGTCATACATGAACCAACTAAAGCCACAGTCGTCAAAGTCGATGACTTTCACATTCTCGGCGTCAATCAACAAATTGGCCAACCGCATGTCGCCATGCACCAGCCCAAATCGATCAGGGCCTGTGCCATAATTGGCCAACCTTTGCTTTATCACAGTTGCGGCACGGCCAAAGAGTGTCTGTCGTGTTGCGTCCACACCCAGTCCCTCGCGCCATCGGCCCCAATGGGGCCGCTCCTCGCCCAAGCAGGTTTCGAAATTCCAAGTGAATCGCTCAAACCATTCAGGTCTATGCCATTCACGCGCATGAATATGCATGCGTGCAGCGGCTTCTCCCAAAGTCTCGAATGGCTTTTCAAGCGCATCGCTCATCAGCGGTTGAATTCCAGCTTCCCACCCAAACAACACAACATGACGCCGCAAATTCAAACTTGGTATGTAAATCTCTTGAATGAATTCACCGTCACGCCCTCGCAGCGGATTGGGCGGGGTCACAACACCAGCGTCGCGCAAAGCTACAATCCAAGCTAGCTCTGACTCAATCGCCTTGCGACTGTGGTAGTCTTCTCGGTGAATACGCATAGCAAACCAAAACTGTTCCGGCGTGACAATTTTGAAAATAGCATTCTCTGATAAACTAATCAGTTCGACGGTGGAAAGTGGTGAGATTTCAAAATGGGATAATGCTGCTTTGGCAAGAACGGGTAATGAACTCAAGTTGGCGGTCATTGTTTGTCTCGGTCAGCTGCAAACACATTTGCAATATCAGCACGAGACTTTCTCGCCAAATCAACCAAAGCTTTATCGTTGCCCTGATGCGCTTGGGCAGCCCGCAGAAACTTCTCATCGTGCTTGCGAAAAATATCAACAATGCGCAATGATTCCGCTTCGCTTCTGCCCAGCGCTGTCAACGCGCCGGTTGCCAAATCCATAGAAGAACCAAAAACTTCGCGATAAACTTGATCAATTCCAAGCTTCAACAAGTCATGGGCATGGGAACGATCATACACGCGTGAAAGGATTTTTAAGTTGGGATAGTGTTGCTGCACAATCGTCACCAGCTCCGTAATTTTTTCACGATCATCAATTGCTACAATAATGAGTTTTGCGTTTTTGGCGCCTGCGGCTTCGAGCAAATCCAATCGCAGGGCATCACCATAAAAAACCTTCATGCCAAATTTGCGCAACACATCAACCTGGCTGGGATCGTGATCAAGATGCGCTGTGCGAATTCCTTGCGCTGTCAACACGCGACCAATCGTCATGCCAAATCGACCATGACCAGCGATGATCACATCAACACCGCTTGTTTCAATCACATCGGCTTCACGCGACGTTTCAGCGGCGCCCAAACGGGGCTGAATAATTTTATCATCGAGCATCATCAGCAGGGGTGCCGCCGCCATGGAAAGAACGATCACCGCTGTGATTGAACCCGCCATAGTGGAAGACAAGAGGCCAAGCCCCAGTGCAATGCCAACCAACACAAATCCAAACTCACTGCCTTGTGTGAGTGAAAACGAAAACCGCGAAGCATCAGCCCATGACATTTTAAAAAACCGCGCCAGCCCCAATTGGGTGGCGAATTTCAGAATAAGATAGGCCGCCAGTCCAGCAATCAAAAGTGCAGGCGCTGCCAAAATAAGTTTGAAATCAATTCCAGCACCAACGGCAATGAAGAAAATGGCCAGCAACAGACCCTTAAATGGCTGCAAATCCAGTTCCAGCTCGTGCCGGTATTCGCTGTCAGCCAAAACCACACCAGCTAAAAATGTGCCAAGTGCAGCAGAAAGCCCAATCAGCCCCATCAACAAAGTAATGCCCACCACAAGCAACAAAGCAAAGGCCACGAAAATTTCGCGCGCACCCGTCTCCGCCACAAAGCGAAAAAGCGGCCGCAATAGGTAACGCCCGCTCACAACAATGCCCGCGACAACTGCAAGAATGGATAGTGCCTGCAACCAAGCAGGCAAGTTGGAAATTAAAGAGCTGTTATGCACATCGGCAACAGGCAGAGCTGATGCCAGAAGAGGCAAGAGCGCCAGCATCGGGATCACAGAAATATCCTGAAACAGTAAAACTGAAAATATTGATTGGGCCACAGGGCTTTTTAATATTCCGCGCTCTTCCAAACTTTGAAGAACGATCGCAGTAGACGACATTGCAAGGATCAATCCCATAACGAAAGCCTCGCGCCATTCTCTGGCGACGAGGAGTGACGCAATGCCAATCACCGTGGCTGTGCCCACCACCTGTAATAATCCCAAGCCAAATATATGTTTGCGCAAAGCCCACAGCTTTGAGGGCTCCAATTCCAAACCCACCAAAAACAGCATCATGATGACGCCAAACTCTGCAAAATGCTTGACGGATTCACCTTCGCCACCAATTAAACCCAGTGCCGATGGCCCAATCAAAGCCCCCGCCAGCAGAAACCCAAGCACAGATCCCAGCCCCAACTTCTTCGCAATGGGTGCAGAAATGACCGTTGCCAGCAGATAAACCAAACCGCTGAGCAGGAATTGATTGAGATTCATAAATACCCTTCCAAATGTTGTGTCTATATGGAGGGCACTTGGCCAGATAGAAAGTGCAATTTTGAGAAATTTATGCGGGCACTTTAATGCAGCGCGTGTATGCTCATCGATAAGCCAAAAGGATTCTCGCAAAATGACAGCCTACCGGATTGAAAAGGATTCAATTGGAGAAATGAAAATTCCAGAATCTGCGGATTATGGAATTCACACCGCGAGAGCAGTTGAAAATTTCCCCATTACGGGCGTTTTGCTGCGCCATTATCCGGAATTGGTTCAATCTTTCGCCATGACCAAAAAAGCAGCTGCATTGGCCAATCTTGAATTGGGCACATTGGATGCGGCTATCGCCAGCGCGATCATCGCCGCCTGTGATCAGATTATAGCAGGCGCTGGCCATAAGTTTTTTGTGGTGGATATGCTGCAAGGCGGTGCTGGCACTTCCACCAACATGAATGCCAATGAGGTCATCGCCAACATGGCTTTGCGGCACATTGGCAAAAAGCCCGGTGAATACCAATTCATAAACCCTAACGATCATGTGAACCTGTCACAATCCACCAATGATGTTTATCCAACGGCTGTTCGCCTTACCATTCTGCGAAATTGCCCTGAACTGCTCGAAAGTCAAATTTCGCTCAAAGCTTCGCTTCTTAAAAAGGCAACGGAGTTTGATCACATTATAAAAGTGGGCCGCACCCAATTGATGGATGCAGTGCCCATGCGACTGGGTTCTGAGTTTCGCGCCTTCGCTGTAACCGTGGGCGAGGATATTGACCGCTTGCGCGAATTTGCCAATCTTTTGCGCGAAGTAAATCTGGGTGGCACAGCCATTGGCACCAGCATAAACACCCCTGAAAATTATCCAGCCACCGTCATTCGCCACTTGTCGGAAGTGTCAGGTGTGAATTTGGTGACAGCAGGGGATTTGATTGAAGCCACCTCTGATATGGGTGCTTTCGTCACTTTCTCGGGGGTTCTTAAACGCATTGCTGTGAAACTCTCGAAGATCTGCAATGATTTAAGATTGCTAAACAGTGGTCCTCGCGCTGGCCTTGGTGAAATTCGCCTGCCTTCCGTGCAGGCAGGCTCTTCGATTATGCCGGGCAAAGTTAATCCGGTGGTGCCAGAAGTGGTCAACCAAATCGCCTATCAAGTGATCGGCAATGATCTCACCGTTACGTTAGCAGCCGAAGCCGGACAATTGCAGCTCAACGCGATGGAGCCCGTCATTGTGTTTAACATCATGCAATCCATGCGCATGCTCATGCGCGGCATGGTGGTTTTGCGTGAGCGCTGCATCGACGGCATTGAAGCCGATGAAGAGCGTTGCCGTGAATTGCTTGATGGCTCGCTGGTGCTGGTGACAGCATTAAACCCTTATATCGGCTATAATGAAGCCGCCCGCGTGGCAAAAATAGCACTTAAAACGCGAAAGACCATCCGCGAGGTTGCCTTGGCCGAGGGCCTCATGACAGAAGAACAACTGGCCGAAGCCTTTGAGCCTGAGAATTTGCTAGGCGCCCATAAATCCAAGCCTAAACACTAGACTTTATCGCGAATGACCAGAATTGGGGTTTTGCTTGCAACTTGGCTGCGCCGATATTCATACATCGGCACAACATCCGCCGCCGTTTTGGCCACATCCACCAGCACTTCCATGCCTTCACGGATAAAGGCTTCGCTGCGCATATGGTCCAGCAATGTTAGAAGCGGATCCCAATAACCCTCGATATTGCATACAATCATGGGCTTGGAATGTTGCCCTAGCTGCGACCATGTGGAAATTTCAGCCAGCTCTTCCAGCGTTCCTAAACCGCCGGGCAGGGCCACAAAACCGGTGGCCCGCTCAAACATTGCAATCTTGCGCTCATGCATGGTGGTGGTCACAATCAGCTCGTTCACGCCCTCCAGCATCTTTTCGCGGTTGACAAGAAACTCCGGAATAATACCTGTCACATGGCCGCCGCCAGCCAAAGTGCCGCGCGCCACTTCACCCATCAAACCTGCACCGCCACCGCCATAAACCAAGCCAATTCCAGCCGCAGCCATGGCCTGGCCAAGGGCGTTTGCTGCCGCCATATAGGCGGGGTTGCGACCGGGACCAGAGCCGCAATAGACGCAGAGGCGATGTTCGGGTATGCGCATATAATCTCCTGCTTGAGTAAATTTTCCACAATACTTTTGCTGAGCAGGGTCTTATGAATTCCCCGACTCATGCTTACATAGCAATATATGACGCAATTTTTTAGCTTTTGAAGACGGAACAGGTTTTGATGAAGATTAATCCGATAGCGGTTTTTACCACACTGGCAGTGGCAGCTGCGGGAACCTTTGGTTATGTGGCAACCCGCCCTGCACAAGTGCCAGCGCCGGCCATGGCACTCAGTGCGCAAGCAAAAGTTGGAGAAGCCAAACCCGCTGAAATTAAACCCGAGGAAAAAGTGGCTGTTGTAGCACCCCCCGCTGTGGCCGCACCGATCGTTGCTGCACCAGCGCCAGCGCCTGCACCTGCACTCGTTATTGCCCCAAGTTTTGATACTGTACGCGTTGAGAAGGATGGCGCTGCCGTGATTGCCGGTCGCGCCGCACCTAATGCTGATGTGGTTGCAAAGCTCAATGGCGAAGTTATTGCCTCGGCAAAGGCTGGCACTGATGGTGCATTTGTGATGGTGCCAGAAAAGCCATTGCCCGTTGGTGCAGGCACATTGTCGTTGGAAAGCAACGGAGCGGGATCAGTTCAAGTTTCGTCCAACACAGTGGCAGTGGCCGTTAAACCGCAAGAAAAAACTGAACCAACTGTTGCCGTGCTCGCACCTGACCAACCTACAAAAATCATCCAAGCGCCAGCCGCACCCACAAGCGCCGTGGTGCTTGATGCTGTTGATTATGATGCTGCAGGAAACATCGTTTTTTCGGGTCGCGCCGAAGCGAACTCAACCGTCAGGCTTTATGTTGATAATACGCTCGCTGGCGAGATGAAATCCGATGCTGACGGCAAGTGGAACTATGTAGGTAAGGCCACAGTGGCCGCCGGCACTCACACTTTGCGCGCTGATCAACTGGCTGTCGATGGCAGCGTGGCCAGCCGCGTTGAGTTACCATTCTTGCGCGAAGAGCCAGCCAAAGTGGCAGCCGCAGTTCCTGTAGCCGCCACGCCCACAGCAGAACCTGTTGTTGCGGCAGCACCTCAGCCAACTCGCATTGTAATCCAACCTGGCAATAACCTTTGGAAATTGTCCCGCGAACTTTATGGCCAAGGCCGTCAATACACAGTTATTTATGAAGCCAATAAAGATCAAATCCGCAATCCGCGTTTGATCTATCCCGGCCAAGTGATCACGGCTCCGGTAAAAACACCTTGAGACAAACGAAAATGCAGGTCGGTAATTCAGAAACCAGTCAATGGGAAACCTTGAAAGGTTTGCTTCCGCTCCTTTGGCCGCAAGGTCGCACAGATTTGAAAATCCGTGTGGTCTTGGCGCTCACTCTACTGGTGGCATCGAAAGTCATCACGGTTTTAACTCCTTATGCTTTCAAAGCCGCAACCGATGCATTAACAGCTAAGGGCGGCGTTGAACTCGCACTGCTGAGTGTTCCGTTCTTCATGGTGTTGGCTTATGGCATGGGCCGCATTTTGATGGTGGCCTTCGCGCAAATGCGTGATGCGATTTTCGCCAAAGTGGGTCAGCGCGCTGTGCGTGAGTTATCTTTCACCACATTCCGCCATCTCCACGCACTGTCGCTCAAGTTTCATTTGGAACGCCGCACCGGTGGCCTCAGTCGCATTATTTCTCGCGGCATTAATGGCGTGGATTCGGTGCTGCGATTTTCGCTCTTCAACACTGCTCCAACAGCCCTCGAAATTTTGATGGTGTGCGGAGTTCTGGCTTATTCATTTGGTTGGCTTTATGTGGCTGTCATCGCCGCCACAGTCGTTGCCTATCTCTGGTTCACCTACTGGGCCACTGAGCGCCGCATTGGCATCCGCCGCACCATGAACGATGCTGATA
The DNA here is from genome assembly GCA_025359215.1 of Hyphomicrobiales bacterium. Lineage (GTDB taxonomy): Bacteria > Pseudomonadota > Alphaproteobacteria > Rhizobiales > Aestuariivirgaceae > Aestuariivirga. Next base: position 20,191 of record JANYHE010000108.1, on the reverse strand, counting down.
ATGATGCCGGCACAAAAGCCATCGACAGCTTGCTCAATTTCGAAACTGTAAAATATTTCGGCAACGAAAATCATGAAGCCAAACGATATGACGGCGCCATGGCGATCTATGAAAAAGCCGCCGTCAACACATGGGTTTCTCTTGCTGTTCTCAACGCGGGGCAAGCGGCAATCTATTCTGTAGGCCTTACGATTGTCATGGCCATGGCGGGGTGGTCGATTTTGAAAGGCACCTCTACCATCGGTGATTTTGTGATGATCAATGCGCTCATGATCCAACTTTACATGCCGCTGAATTTCATTGGCTCATCTTACCGCGAAATTAAACAAGGCCTGATTGATGTTGAGGGCATGTTCGGTATCTTGCGCCAGAATGCCGAGATTGCCGATAAGCCCGGTGCTCCCGTCTTTCATGCAGGCAAAGGCGACATAAAATTCGAGAATGTCAGCTTCGCCTATGATGCCGCACGCCCCATTCTCAAAAATATATCGCTGCATGTTCCCGCAGGAAAAACCGTTGCTATTGTCGGTCCCTCAGGTGCCGGAAAATCCACCATCTCGCGCTTGCTATTTAGGTTCTACGACGTGACGGCTGGGCGCATTTTGATTGATGGGCAAAATATTTCAGACGTCACCCAAGCCAGCCTGCGCAGCGCCATCGGTATGGTTCCACAGGATACGGTGTTGTTCAATGATACCATTCGCTATAACATCCGCTATGGCAGGCCAGATGCCACTGACGCTGAAGTGGAAGCCGCCGCCAAGATGGCACAAATCCACAATTTCGTGATGAGCCTGCCTTTGGGGTATGATGCACTTGTGGGTGAACGCGGGTTAAAATTATCCGGTGGTGAAAAACAACGGGTCTCAATCGCCAGAACGATTTTAAAGGGTCCACCTATTCTGGTGTTGGATGAAGCAACATCGGCGCTGGATAGTTTAACCGAGCAAGACATTCAGGGTGCGTTGCGTACGGTTTCGAAAAACCGCACCACAATCGTCATCGCGCACCGCCTTTCAACGGTGATTGAAGCCGATGAAATTATTGTGCTTGAAAAAGGCGAGATTGCCGAACGCGGAACCCATAAACTTCTCCTCAAAAGGAAGGGCCTCTACGCTGATATGTGGAACCGCCAACAACAAGCTGAAGAGGCGAGGCGGAAGCTGGCAGAGGTTGATATTTAAGGGTTCTCTCAACCCTTCAGTAATCAAACATTGGAATCCCGCGTTAACGCTGTCGTTCAAATGAATCGAAAAATCGATTCAAATTCATCATTGTTTACTTTCATTGGCGCATATTGAACTTGCACCACAGCACATGTGGGCAACAAAATTCGGTGTAAGTTTTTGTCTTAGAAAACAGCACCACAGCAATTTGGGGTAGAGTCAAAATGCGTACAAGCAATTCGGAGAAGGTGGCGGGTAGAGTTACTCGTAAAATTCTAGGGCCAGTGAAGGCAATGGAATTTGCCACAACTGCTAACATGGCTGCTGGCATTGCAGCGGCAAAAGCAAAGGCTTTCGCCAAGGCAGCTGCCATGGGTGCGGACACGATTATCAATCTCACACTTGAAATTGCTGAGATGAGCAATGGCCTTTTTTCAGCAATCGCAACGGGCGAGGCCGTTACCACTGTTGCGCGTCGCTCAACAATGTCGTCATACTTTAGCGATGTTGATTTAGATGATGTTGATTTGAAACCCTTCATGTTCAATCAACCGCGATATGGGATGTCCAGTTTCGCCCATTAAAAGAGTTCAATTCAAAAAGCCCGCACTGAGAAATTCAGTGCGGGTTTTTTTGTTTTAAAGAGCCGCACGCGTAATCAACCTTTCAGTAAGCAAACAATCCAATCTCGCGTTAACGCTGCTGTTCAAATGAGCTGAAAATACGTTTCAAATTTGATGCAAATGCTACCTTGATTCATCTTTGTTTACGTCTTCAGGGGCATAGTGAAGTTGTACCGCAGCAAATGCGGACACGGTGTGGACGGTGCCAAGTGCCTGCGAAAAGGAAACAGCGCCATAACAATTTAGGGGACTAATCAAATGAAGTTGACAACAATGGAGACCGTTGCCGGTCGCGTTAATGAAGAAACACTCGGAGTGGTGCGCGGATCATCCTTATGGTCGCGTCGTATCACCAAGTATAACCATGGCGGCCTGCGTGGCTTGCAATATAGCAGCATGGATGACATGGCTGATGGCTTGAACGCCGCCAAAGAAAAAGCTGAAAAGAAGGCCATGGAACAAGCCCGCGAATTGGGTGCTGATGCCATTATTGGCCTGCGCTTAGAAGTGTTTGAAATGTCAGAAGGCTTGTTCACTGCAGTTGCAACCGGCACAGCCGTGCGCACCGCCCAATTGCCAGCGGCAATGCCAGCGTTCAGCGCTGCAGCCAATGACGATGAGTTTGGTGTGATGCCTTACATGGTGAAGCCAGCTTTGCGCTCTGTTTCAAACATGATGCACTAAGCCTGCTTCTAAAAAAATTAAAAATGACCCGCTGTGTTGGGGAACACAGTGGGTCTTTTGCGTTATTATAGCTCTAGCAGTAAATCGATTCCATTCGACAACGAAACCAGCTAGAGAACTCCCATGTCCATCGTTCAAAGCATCACATCATCTTTCGCGCCCATCCACAAAGAAGGGTGGCGCTTCATCGCAATATTTGCAGCCGTCACCTTGTTGTTCTTCTGGTTGGGTTTTCAGCCTGTGGGGTGGGTGGGCGTTGTGCTCACCGCTTGGTGCGCTTATTTCTTCCGCGATCCGGAACGGGTGACACCATTACAAGAGGGTTTGGTGATTTCACCTGCTGATGGTCGTGTCAGCGCCATTGAAAGTGTCATTCCGCCCCCAGAGCTCGATTTGCCGCGCGAGATGATGACCCGCATTTCGGTTTTCATGAATGTTTTCGATGTGCACGTGAATCGTAGCCCAGTGCCCGCGCGCATCACAAAAATTACTTATATCCCCGGCCTCTTCGTCAATGCCGAGCTTGACAAAGCCAGCGAAGACAATGAGCGTCAAGCACTCACATTGGAAACAGCCAACGGCACCAAATTGGGTGTGGTGCAAATAGCGGGGCTGATTGCAAGGCGCATCGTGAAATTTGTAAGTGATGGCGATAGGCTGGATGTGGGCCAACGTTTTGGCCTCATTCGCTTTGGCAGCCGTGTTGATGTTTATTTGCCAAACGGTGTTGCCCCCTTGGCAATCTTGGGTCAGCGCGCGATAGCGGGGGAAACTGTGCTGGCAGATTTGAATGCCACAGGTGCAGGCCGCACCGGGCGCAAAGGCTAATCCCCGTGGAACCATCCCCCAATAACAAGCGCTTTCAACCCATACCCATCCGGTATCTTCTGCCCAATCTGATTACTTTGCTTGGGCTTTGCAGCGGCGTCACAGCAATTAGATTTGCAGTTGAAGGCCGATACGAATTTGCGGTGGGCGGCGTGATTTTTGCGCTCGTGCTTGATGCCATGGATGGTCGCTTGGCCCGCTATCTGCAAGGCACATCGCGTTTTGGTGCCGAGCTTGATTCATTAGCAGATTTTGTGAATTTTGGAGTGGCTCCCGCTCTGATGCTCTATTTTTGGTCGCTCAACACGATGAAAACTCTGGGCTGGGTTGTTTGTCTCATGCTGGCCATTGCCTGCGCCTTGCGATTAGCGCGGTTTAATGTGGCTTTGGATGATCCTAATAAACCTGCCTGGGCCGCTGCTTTCTTCACTGGAATGCCTGCACCTGCTGGCGCAATGCTGGCCATGTTACCTTTCTATTTGGGTTTTCTGGGCTTCATAGATGAGGGCCACAGCCATGTGAAAACAATTGCTGCCTTTGTCGTTCTCATTGCGATTTTAATGGTTAGCCGCGTTCCCACATTTTCAGGCAAAAATATAACACGTGTGCCACGCAATTTGTTTTTGCCACTTTTGGCGGGTTTGGCACTCGCAGTCGTCTATCTCATATCGTTCCCTTGGGAATCACTTGCGATCATTTCGGCAATCTATTTGTGCCTCATTCCCTTCAGTGTGTTGACTTATCGGCGTAAAAATCTTCAGACACAACAAGTCTAACGCATAAGGCCATGCGCAGATCGCTTTTTGACAACTATGCTCCACAGCCAGCGGCACCGCCACGGTTGAAGCCCAATCTATTTGCGCGGTTGGCAAGGTTCTCTTATCTTCAATCAACCTTGATGTTGTTTTTTTGGTTTGGTTTGGCTGCACTATCTGTAGCGTGGACGCTTGTGCAGGGAGGTCTCGAAACTCAAACTGCATTCGAATTTAAATCAACATCGAAGTCGCAAAAATATCTCGAAGACTTGAACCGCAATTTTCCAAATTTGAATGCGCTCATTGCTATTAATCTAAGCAACGACAAACAAGAAATTTTAAACGCAGACAAGATCCAACTTGTCAGCACGCTGGGATCTCAAAAGGAGAGTTTTGATGTCGTCTTTGCACCAGGCACCGGTGATTATTATGAAAGCCACGGCATTCTTTATCATTCTTTGGAAGATGTGAAAGCGCGCGTTGCCTATGCAAAGTCTTTACTGCCTTTGTTCACCGCCGTCGCTGCTGCACCCACCACCGCCAGCTTGGCTACACTGGTGAATGAAGTGTCTGCCTCAATCGAATTGGGCCGTGATCCACAAGGCCTGGACGCACTTTTTTCAGAATCAGCAAAGTCTATTCAGGCTCTGATGACGGGAACGGAAAGGCTGGTGGATTGGACGACAATTGCAGGATTGAACGTCGAAACCCTGCCAAATTCAGTGCTTGTTTTTGCGCTACCAAAATCGGGAAACAATGCGCAAGCGCTGGCTGCTGTGAATAGCGCGATTGCTCAAATTCCTCCTAACGATGGCACAGCAACTCTCGTTGACCAATCCACACAAACAGCGAAACTTGTCGAAACCCCATCATCACAAAAGAACCTTTGGCCAGCGGTGGCTATGGCAATCATTTTTGTAGGCTTCGCATTAACTGCAGCACTTGGACAGTTCAATTTGACGCTGCTGATCATGACGCCCGTTTTAATCACCTTTGCAGTGATTGCAGGACCGTTCCGATTTTTCTCACCCAACACACTTTTGGCATCGTGGCCCATGCTTGCAACCCTCTTTTTGCTTATAGTGCAATCGGCTGCGCGTTTTAGCTTTATTGCAGTTGAAGCACTCAATGTGGCGAGAAGCAGGGAAAGCGCCGTGATGTTAGCCAGCCAAAAACAGGGCAGGGGCCTTATGCTACTAACTGTCGCTGCCATGATGATATGGGGCAGTTTGTTTGGCTTTAACAGTTATGCCACCAATGTCTGTGCCTTCGCAATGATCGCCGCATTGGCAATAGGCCTATTGGCCACACTGACACTCATTCCAGCGTTGGTGAATGCGCGGGAAAACGCTGCGAACTGGAATGCGAGCGAATGGCTTGCTCCGCTTCATGAAGCCCTTTTCAATAATCAAATGTGGCGCGTCACGCGAAATGTTTTGGCTCTCGCCACTATCCTAATTGCTATCGCAGGTTTTTGGTATGCGCCAAAACTCATCACTTATGAACTGCCGGTTGCGCAGGGTGATGCCGCTGTAAACATTTTAGCAGAATCGCCAGGCGAAGCAGAATCGATCGTTAAAAAATTAAAGACAATTCATGAGGCGCAAAGTGTGCGCTGGTTGGGAGCCTTCTTACCACAGCAAGTGGAAGAAAAACTTGTGGCTTTGCAGGAATTGAAAGATCAATTCCCGCGGATAACGCCGCTCATCCCCCAATCGCCAGATATATTGCGTGAGCATGTATCGACTTTGCAAGATAGCTTGCAGGCGATCGCTGATTCAACGGCAACAAGAAAAGAACTCCGGGCAAGTGCTGATGAATTCAGGCGCAGCTTGGAGGTGCTTTCCGCCACAAGCAGCAACACAGAAGTCATGGCACTCGAAAACCGAATTTTTGGCTCTTTCAATGTTTTGCCCGATAGAGCTGAGGCTTTGGCAAAACTTGATCGACCAAGTTTACAGACTTTGGACCCACAGCTCAAAAGTCTATTTCTCTCCGATCAAGGCGTATTTCGCTTGGAAGTTACCCCCAGTTCTGGCCTTTCGAATGAGGGATTGGCAGCGGTTTTAGCCGCACAAGGTTTTCACGTGGCCCACCCCTCTCTGGTCGCAGCAGAACAGGACGCGCTACAAACTCAATCAACTTATACAATAGGCGTTCTAATTGCCGTTTCTAGTTTCTTGGCGATACTTCTGGCAACACTTTCACTCTCCGCCGTCTTGGCGTGCATATTCACATTTGCCATTTTTGCTGGTGCCATCATGGCTGGCGCATTGAAATTCCAGTTAGCACTCAATCTTGAAACCATCCTATATTGTCTATCCGCCACAGCTTTCATGGCCTCGTCGTTAGTGATTGCATTTCAGAAAAAGCAAATTCCAAGCCCTATCACCTCGAATGCATATTACGCAGTTGAAGCATGGCTTCCCGTGGGGTTGCTCGTGGTCATTGCCATCCCATTTATGATGTTGAATTTGCCTGAAGTCGCCGTTCGGTTGGGAGTGTTGAGTGCCGCTTGCGTTTTGGCGCTTCTGTTAATTTCTTCATTATTGCGGCCAATTTTGCAGATATTGCACGGCGAGTGAATCTCAGTTGAAGTTCTACGCATCTTGGTGCTAGCCTATCTCTATTACTCGCGAGGTATATTTAGGTTGCCGAACAAGCGAGACATTTTTTGAGGGAGAAAACTTAATGTTCAAATCACTTTTAACCAGTGCTGCACTATTTGCACTTATGTCGTCGACAGCTTTTGCAGACTCCGTTTGGAATCGTGGTGCCAATGGCGATGTGCAATCGCTGGATCCGCACAAAACTTCAACAGTTGAAGAAGCCAATATCCTTCGCGATCTATTTATGGGTTTGATCACCGAAGACACAGAAGGCAATGCGCAACCAGGTGCAGCAGAAAGTTGGACTGTCTCCCCCGATGGCAAAGTCTATACTTTTAAACTCAACCAGAAAGATGTTTGGTCTGATGGTTCGCCCGTCACCGCTAAGGATTTCGTCTTTGCTTGGCGTCGTGTTCTCGATCCAAAAACAGCTTCGGAATATGCTTCAATGGCTTTCCCCGTGCTGAATGCCGAAGCCATCAATGGTGGCAAAGCCAAGCCTGAAGATTTAGGTGTGAAAGCCATTGATGATTATACATTGGAAGTCACTCTCAAGGGACCAACACCCTATTTCCTCGAAATGCTCACCCACCAAGCCATGTATCCCGTGAGCGAAGCCAATCTTAAAAAATTCGGGGATGATTTTATTAAGGCCGGCAACATGGTTTCCAACGGTGCGTTTGTGCTGGCAGAAAATGTGCCTAATGATCACATCAAACTTGTGAAGAACCCCAAATTTATAGACGCAGCAAATGTGAAGCTTGATGTTGTGAATTACATTCCAACAGAAGATCGTGCCGCCGGCATTAAGCGCTATCAGGCCGGCGAAGTCGATTCCATGAATGATTTTCCGACCGAGCAATTGGCTGATCTAAAAGCCAAATTTGGCGACCAAATTCACGTCACACCAGAACTTGGCACCTATTATTATGTGTTTAAAACCAAGAAGGCCCCGTGGGATAACCCCAAATTGCGCAACGCGATTTCGATGGTGATTGATCGTGATCAGCTGGCCACCAAAGTGTGGCAGGGCTCAATGTTACCGGCCTATTCGATTGTGCCTCCGGGCTCCAAAGGCTACACACCAAGCATGATGAGCTATGCAGACATGCCTCAGCTAGACCGCGAAGACGCCGCAAAGAAAGTTTTCGACGAGTTGAACATTTCACCAGCGCATCCACAAAAATTGGAAATCCGTTACAACACGTCTGAAAACCACAAGAACACAGCCGTGGCTATTCAAGAGATGTTGAAACCTTTTGGCTTTGATGTTTCACTGATCAATACAGACGGCAAAACACATTATAGCTATCTGGAACAAAAAGGTGATTTCGATCTGGCTCGCGCTGGCTGGATTGCAGACTTTAAAGACCCTGTAACATTCCTGAACCTGGGCCACACAGGCGACGGTAATAACTATGCTGATTATTCCAACAAAGATTTTGATGCGCTTTTAGACAAGGCTGCCGTTGAACCAGATTCTGCTGTGCGCATGAAAGAACTTTCTGACGCAGAAGCCATTTACATGAAAGACATTGGCATTCTGCCATTGCTCTATTACGGCAACCACAACGTGGTGTCGCCGAAGCTGCACGGCTTTGTGGATAACGTGATGGATAAGCATCCCTCCCGCTTTGTAAGCAAGGATTGAGGCAGCAAAAAATTGCTGCAATTTCACACTTCAATGTCATCCCGGCGAAAGCCGGGACCCAGTAACTGTTTTTCCACGCTGGTTTTAAGGGTCCCGACCTCGGTCGGGATGACTTATTTTTACAACGAGTTGGGGGCAACGTAACCCATGCTGCGCTATGTCTTGAAGCGATTGCTCGTCGCTATTCCCACTTTGTTTGTCATCATCACAATTTCATTCTTCCTGATGCACATTGCGCCGGGCGGTCCATTCAATATGGAAAAAGGCATTCCCCCTGAAATCAAAGCCAACATTGAGCGCGTATTTCATTTGGACGAACCTGTGTTGTCGCAATATCTGCGCTACCTCAATAATTTGATTCACGGTGATTTAGGCCCCAGTTATGTGATCCTCAACTTCAGTGTGGCTGAACTTTTCGCCAAAAGCCTGCCCGTGTCGCTGTGGATCGGCAGTCTTGCCATGTTGTTTTCACTAGTCGCTGGTTGCGCTATGGGCGTGGTGGCGGCTTTACGTCATAATGGTTTGATTGATTATATCGTCGTCACTTTGGCCACAGCGGGCTCAACCATTCCCACATTCGTAACTGCTCCTTTGATCCAGTTGGTGTTTGGCCTCACATTTCATTGGATTTGGATTGGCGGCTGGCATGAAGGGGCACTCGCGGCGTTGATTGGCCCTGTCATCACTTTGGCCCTGCCGCAATTAGCAACCGTCGCTCGCCTTATGCGCGGCGCCATGATTGAGGCGCTGCACACCAATCACATTCGCACCGCCAAAGCCATGGGCCTTTCAGATTATTCCATTGTCATTCGCCATGCCATGCGCGGCGCATTGCTTCCCATTGCCTCTTATGCCGGGCCAGCAGCGGCGGGCTTGCTAACAGGGTCAATCATCGTCGAAAGCATTTTCCAAATTCCAGGCATTGGCCGCTCTTTTATCGATGGCGCATTGAACCGCGATTATACAATGGTAATGGGCACGGTGATAATCATCGCCGTATTTACCATCGTGTTCAATCTTGTATCTGACATACTCTACGCTGTGATTGATCCACGGGTGCGCTATGATTGAGAATGCTGGACGCTCTCTCTGGCTTGATGCTTGGATTCGTTTGAAAGCCAATCGCGCCGCAATCGTCAGTGCTGTGTGGCTGGCTTTTATCGGCCTGATCTGCTTAATAGGCCCCAGCTTCACCAACCATGAATTTACCACACAATACTCAAGTTATGTGCGCGTGCCGCCGTCATTCGATGCCTATCCAAAAGCCGATAAGCTTGACCAAGAAATCAAGGAAATTGTCGCCCGCGCACATCTCACACTGAAGGAGTGGAAGGAAAAAGATGGTCGCTTCTTTGTCACTGTCACGGCACCAAAACCCATTGATGATCGTGTGACGCGCTATCTTGATCGTTCAGATTCTTTCAAAGACGGCAAAGTGGAAACAAAATCTGCCGATGGCATGGAAATGACCATGAGTGCCGCCGTACAGAAACTGTATTTCTATTTTGGCACAGACACCAGCGGACGCGACCTTCTCACCCGCACATTGATGGCAGGGCGTGTATCGCTCATGGTGGGCTTGCTCGCTGGCTTTGTCGCCGTTTTCATAGGTGTTATTTACGGTGCAACATCGGGCTTCATCGGTGGTAAAACTGATGAGATTATGATGCGCATTGTTGATATTCTTTATGCGCTGCCCTTCACATTTTTTGTGATCATGTTGGTGGTTTTCTTCGGTCGTAATTTTATGCTGATGTTTATTGCCATTGGTGCAGTGCTCTGGCTCGATATGTCGCGCATTGTGCGTGGGCAAACGCTGTCGTTAAAGCGGCAAGAATTTGTTCAAGCCGCAGAAGCATTGGGCGTGAGTAACATGGGCATATTATTCCGCCACATTATTCCAAACATGCTTGGACCAATCATCATCTATGTCACCTTGCTAGTGCCGCAGGTGATTATTTTGGAAAGCTTCTTGTCTTATCTTGGTTTGGGTGTGCAGGAACCCAGTTCCAGCTGGGGTGTGCAAATCAGCCAGGGTTCGCGCAACATGGAAGGGGCCGCATGGCTGCTCATCATCCCATCCTTCTTTCTCACGTCCACGCTTTTCGCCTTGAATTTTATCGGTGATGGCCTGCGTGATGCGCTTGACCCAAAGGACCGCTGACATGAAAAAACCAGTCCTTTCTTTGAAAAACATAAAAGTCAATTTCGACACCATGGATGGCAAAGTTGAAGCCGTGAAAGGCGCTAACATTCAAGTCAATGCCGGCGAAACAATTGCTATCGTCGGTGAATCCGGCTCTGGCAAAAGCCAAATGATGATGGCCGCCATGGGCCTGCTGGCTGCCAATGGCAAAGCAACAGGCGAATGTGAATTTGAAGGTCGCAATCTTTTGGCTATGGGGAAAGCCGAGCTGAACACCATTCGCGGCCGCAAGATCAGTATGATCTTCCAAGAGCCGATGACATCGCTTGATCCGCTTTATACCATTGGCAATCAGCTTATGGAGCCCATCAAACATCATTTGAAATTTGACGCCGCCGCCGCCCGCAAACGCGCCATTGAAATGCTGGAACTGGTGAAAATTAAAGAACCAGAACGGCGTATGCGCTCTTACCCTCATGAAATGTCGGGTGGCCAGCGCCAGCGCGTGATGATCGCCATGGCACTCGCCAATAATCCCGAACTCCTGATCGCTGATGAACCCACCACCGCCTTAGACGTGACCATCCAAGCCGAAATTTTAGAATTGATGGCTGATTTGCAACATCGCCTCGGCATGGCCATGATTTTCATCACCCATGATTTAGGCATCGTAAAGCGCATCGCCAAACGGGTCTATGTCATGCGCAAAGGCGAAGTGGTGGAGGAGGGCGATACCAAAGCCATCTTCGCAAACCCTAAACATGAATATACCAAAGCTTTGTTGGAAGCTGAACCCACAGGTCGCAAAGCGCCACCTGTTGCTGGTGCACCTGTTATATTGTCTGGGGAAGATATTCAGGTCACGTTCAAAATCGGTGGTGGCTTTCTGGGCAGTCCGCCGATTGAATTGAAAGCGGTTGATCATGTTTCAGTCTCATTAAAACAGGGTCAAACAATTGGCATTGTTGGTGAATCGGGCTCTGGAAAATCCACACTGGCGCGCGCGTTGTTGCGGCTACTTCCCAGCCGAGGCGCGCTCAATTTTAATGGCCAAGCCATTACAGGCTTTGACAAACAAACCATGCGGCCCTTGCGCAAGCAGTTGCAAGTGGTGTTTCAAGATCCGTTTGGCTCGCTCTCTCCGCGCATGACGGCAGGTCAAATTATCACTGAGGGGTTGATCGTTCACGAGCCCGCCATGTCTGCCGCAGCCCGCGATGCAAGAGCGGTGCAGGCGCTTGAAGAGGTGCAAATCGACCCTGCACTCCGCAATCGATACCCACATGAATTTTCTGGCGGCCAGCGCCAGCGCCTTGCCATTGCGCGAGCAATTATCCTCAAACCAAAAGTGGTGGTGTTGGATGAACCCACATCGGCGCTAGACCGGCAAGTGCAAAAACAAATCGTAGACCTGCTGCGTGATTTACAAAAAGCTTACAACCTTTCCTACTTATTCATCAGCCACGATCTCGCCGTGGTCCGCGCCATGGCCGATCATATTATGGTTATGAAGGATGGCAAACTGGTAGAGCAGGGCACGCCAGATGAAGTGATGCTTAAACCCAAACAGGATTATACCAGAAGGCTGATGGCGGCAGCGTTTGCGTCATAGCTGCACGGGGTCAGTCTGAATTTCGAAAGAGTGAACTTCGTCACTGCTCTGGTGTGTCCGCATCGTTCCCAATTGCAGAAGCAGGATTCCAGTATCCAAATTGGCTGCTTTGGGCCAAGAACGGAAGTGACCAACGCGGCTCAGAAAATTGAATCCAATGCGAACATATCCGGCGACTGGTTACTCCGTTCAGGACGTCGGAATGGTCCATGTGGATTGTCCAGGAGGTAAATTCCAGTACTTGAATGCAGCATAGGCAGAAGGCTTGGCCAATTTCCACAAGTTGACGGGATGGGCGAGCGCAAGGACGCGAAGATCATTGCCGTTTGTCACTAAGACAAAAACTGCGGCAAAGGTGCAGCCGTGCACCTGGATATGGCTCTGAATGCATTCAATCACGCGCTCACTGGGACGGAATTGCCAGTACGTCACGTAAACCAACAAAATCGTTCGGCTGGCGACGGCGGGACCATACGAAAGTGCTTTTTTCTTTATTAGCCGGTTAAATATCCATTTCGCATATTCATAAACGTTTAGCTTACCATCGCGAAGTGCATATCGTCCGAATGTCTCTGACCGAGGATTTAGTTCAGCCAGTTCCATATAGTCCGCAGCAGTGCAGGTGATCTTGAAGTCTAGGTCGTTGGTATCGTTTTGCTCAAGGTTTGTGATATCAACGAACTCTCCGAGAGGCCGCGTCTCATTAAACGTAGTTACGAACCGTGATCCAAAAAACTGTTCGAGCCCCTCTTTCGTGAGGGGAAGCTCGGTATGAACGATCTCGGCAGTCTGGCCTTCCGGTGTCGCAGTAATCGTAGTGGAGCCTATCTCGCCGCTGGTTTTTATAGGTAATTTTCTCATAGACTCTATTTTACGCACGGTAGACGACTTTGCATAGGGCCGTTTCTGGTGGCCGTTCGCTCTCACGGGGAGAGCATAACGCCCGCATAATAAAAACGCCCATGGCGTTTTCCCCCCAACCTTAAACTCGACTGCTATACTGCAGGGTCCATGTCCGCTTCGGGTCATGAGCGTTGGATCCGCTATGTAGAATAAATGTCCGCTTAGGGACCAAAAGCGGAAATTCAAACTGACCCACTCCTTACATAACACGCAAAACCTCCACGTCGCTGTCGTGAGCTTGCACAGCTATTGTTGAGGCAGAGTTATGGAGTATAGAAATAACTAGCAGGGTGACCGCACGGTGTCAAGCGTTATATTCCTATTTTATGAAAATAAATTTTAGTTGAATGGAACGCATTTGCTTTCCATCAACCGCCGTGCCATACTTTAACAATGCTGAATAATTCGACCATTTTTGGCCGTACTTTGCGTGATGACGTTATGGTCAATTGCGCCCGCATTGGTTTCAAGCCTTAGCACTTTCGCACCCGATCTGACCAGAAGGCCCACGACACGTTCGTGGTCACTTAACCGTATCCGGAGCACCGCCATGAACGCACAACCTAAGAACATAAATCTCGAAGAAATCGTCAAAGCCGATATCGCTCACCATTTTCATCCCTTTACTGATCACAAATCGTTTCACGCAGCAGGCGGCCCACGGGTGATCACCCATGGTGATGGCGTGTGGATTTGGGATGGCAAGGGCAACAAAATCCTCGACGGCATGTCTGGCTTGTGGTGCGTGAATGTGGGCTATGGCCGCAAAGAATTGGCTGAAGCCGCTTATAAGCAAATGCTTGATTTGCCATATTATAACACGTTTTTCAAAACCACCACGGTGCCCGCAACTGAGCTCGCGGCCAAAATTTCATCACTGTTGCCCGAGCGTTTCCAACATGTGTTTTTCACCAATTCTGGCTCTGAAGGCAATGACACGATTGTGCGCTTTGTTCGCCATTATTGGAAGGTGATGGGCAAACCTTATCGCCAGCACTTTATTGGGCGTCGTCGCGGTTATCATGGCTCCACTATGGTTGCATCAAATTTGGGTGGCATGGTTGGAATGCATGAGCAGGGCGGCACACCATTGCCCGGCTTCCACCATGTGCAACAGCCTTATTGGTTTGATTTTGGCGGAGACAAATCACCCGAAGATTTTGGCATGGATGCCGCTGCCGACCTTGAGAAGAAAATTCTGGAATTGGGGCCAGAAAATGTGGCCGCATTTATTGGCGAGCCCATTCAGGGTGCCGCAGGCGTGCTCATTCCACCCTCCACCTATTGGCCAGAAGTGCAGCGCATATGCAAAAAATATGAGATTTTGATTGTTTCTGATGAAGTCATCTGCGGTTTTGGCCGCACTGGCAATTGGTTTGGCTTTGAAACTTTCGGCTTTGAACCTGATATCATCAACATGGCCAAGGGCTTGTCCTCAGGCTATTTGCCAATAGGTGCTGTGGCATTCTCCGACAAACTTACCAAACCGTTTTTCGAAAAAGGTGGCGATTTCAACCACGGCATGACCTATGACGGCCACCCCGTGGCTGCCGCAGTTGCTCTGAAGAATATCGAACTGATTGAAACGGAAAATATGGTTGGCAGGGTGCGTGAACTAGCGCCCTATTTTGCGGCTGGCTTACAAAGCTTAGCCGACCACCCGATTGTGGGCGAAGTGCGCTCGGTGGGTTTGATTGGTGCTATTGAACTCAGTTCAAACAAAAAGACGCGGGCCCGTTTCCATGATTCAGGCCGTGTTGGCACCATCTGCCGCGATCATTGCTTCCAAACCAATCTGATCATGCGCGCCTGTTGGGACACCATGGTACTGGCACCACCGTTCTGCATCACCAAAAAGGAAATCGATGAATTGTTCCGATTGGCACGCATCGCACTTGATAAGACTTACGCAGATGTTAGTGGCGAAATGGCCTAATTTAGGTCTATAGTTTAGGGTGAAGTGGCGGGGAAACAACCGCCACGCACCACGTGGGATCAACATACTAATCACTAGGGATTAAACAATGAGCATTCTAAATTCAAACTTCCGCCCCAATCGTCGCCAGCTTCTTAAAGGCACCAGCGTTGCCATTGGCATCACATTATTGCCCTATAAGTCGATGGCTGCTGAAGAGAAGAAAATGAATCTTTACAGCTGGGATTCTTATCTGGGTGAAAACACCTTGGCCGATTTCAACGCTGCTACTGGCGTGGAAGTGAAGCTTGATCTCTATGGCAGCAATGACGAATTGTTCGCCAAGTTGAAAGCCGGCAACCCTGGCTATGATGTGGTCATCCCATCAGGCAACTGGATTGAACGCATGGTCAAAGCCGATATGTTGACGCCGCTTGATCATGGTAAAATTCCAAACATCAAAAACTATGATCCAGCTTTCATGGACGAAGAATTTGATCCCGGTCGCAAATATTCCTTGGCTTATGTATGGGGCACATTTGGCATTGGCTATCGCAAATCCAAGGCTAAAAACGGTGCGCCAGATTCATGGAAAGCATTGCTAGATTCCTCCGATTATGATGGCCGCATCTCCATTCAAGCCGACCAAGAATATGCATTGGGCAGCGCGCTTCAATATTTGGGCTATAGCTGGAATTCAACAAACGCCACCGAACTTGGCAAAGCCAAAGACCTGCTGATTTCAGCAAAGAAGCATATCAAACTGTTTGCCAAAGATAACGGTGACAGCTTGTTGGCCTCTGGCGACGTGGATGTGTGCTCTGATTATTCTGGCGATGTGCTCGGCCAAATCAACAATGATCCTTCAAAAGACTTAGATTACACGTTGCCGAAAGAGGGCGGCAACCGCTGGCAGGACACAATGGCCATTGCCAAGGGTGCACCACACCCTGAAAACGCTCACGCCTATATCAATTACATTTGCGATGCCGATGTGAATGCAAAGCTGTTAGATACGATCCATTATCCAACACCCAATGCCGCGGCCAAAGCCAAGATGAGCGATGATTACAAAAATAATCCGATCATTTTCCCATCAGCAGAGCAATTGAAAAAAGCCGAGCCCAGCAAATATCTGGGTGAAGATGCAACCGCTGCCCGTGAAGAAATTTGGACGGCGGTTCAAGCCGCTTAAGGCAAAACAACCATGCAAGGGCGGCCCAAGGCCGCCCTTGCCATATAATGGGTTTCGGTTAAAGTCATCACGTGCGGCATGAAGATCGCAAGGTAGGGGCGAATAATTTTGGATGATTGGAAAGAATTCAAGCGTGTATTTCTAACGCTCGCAACACCGGGGAGCCTTTGGCTTTTGGTGTTTTTTATTATTCCCATGGCTTTTCTTTTTGTGTTGAGTTTTTCATCCAAAGCCATTGTCAATGGCGAGACGTCCACTACGGCCTACGACTATTTCAATACGTTCGGCAATTATATTGCCTCCGCCGGCACTAGCTATCTGGTGTTGTTATGGCGCGCCATTTGGACCAGTGCGATTGCCACATTTGTGTGCCTGATACTGGCTTATCCTTTGGCGATGGCCGTTTGTTTTGCCGCACCAAAATGGCGTCCCATATTATTGCTGCTATTGATCCTGCCGTTCTGGATTAACTTGCTCATTCGCACATATGCACTTTATTCAATTTTTCGATCAACAGGTGTTGTCAATCAAACTGTGGGCCTCATTGGTCTTGGCCCCTATGAGATGCTCAACAACACAACTGCCGTAATCATGGGCCTTGTTTATGTTTATCTACCTTTCATGGTGTTGCCGCTGTATTCGACAATTGAAAAGCTTGATCGATCTTATCTCGAAGCCAGCCTTGATCTTGGCGCGTCTCAAGCGCGAACTTTTTGGAGTGTCACTTGGCCACTCACCTTGCCTGGTGTAATCACAGGAATTATTCTAGTTTATATCCCTTGCCTCGGAACATTCCTCACCTCTGATATTTTGGGCGGCCCCAACAATTGGACTATTGGCAACGCAATTCAAAACCAATTTCTCGAAGCCAACAACTGGCCGTTTGGCGCAGCTCTTTCATTCATCCTCCTTTATGCCACTTTCATCGCCTTGGTCATCCGTGCGCTGGTTGCGGGCCGTTCAAAAGGGGTTGACGCATGAGCACGCCTTTAAAACCCGGCCAAGGCCCATTGGAATATGCGCGCAGACCGTGGATTATCATTCTGTTTGGTTTGGTTTTGATATTTCTTTATGCGCCAATTGCATCGCTCATCGTGTTTTCATTTAACGTCGATAAAAGTGGCGTGTGGCATGGCTTCACATTCATGAACTATGTGAAAGCATGGCACAATGAAGCCATCTTCGCAGCACTCACCAATTCAATTACCATTGCCATTCTCTCGACAGTCTTCTCCACCATTTTCGGTGCGATGACGGCGCTCACATTGTGGCGATTCAAATTTCCATTTAAAAATATCTATGAAGGCTTTGTGGCCTTGCCCATCGTGGTGCCTGAAATTTGCATGGGAATTTCATTGGCAATGTTCTTTAACTACACAGGCATGATGGCAGGGGTGCGTGATTGGATTTGGCCCTTTAACCTTATCAACATCGTCTTCGCTCACATTGCCTTTTGTTTTCCGTTTGTGGCCGTTGTGGTGCGGGCAAGGCTTCAAGGTTTTAACCGCCAACTCGAAGAAGCCTCAAAAGATTTAGGCGCAACCGAACTCCAAACTTTCACCAATGTGTTGGTGCCGTTTATGGCGCCAAGCCTCGTGGCAGGTGGGCTGCTGGCCTTCACGCTTTCACTGGACGATTTCGTGATCACGCTGTTTTCGTCGGGTCCCGGCTCAGTCACTTTCCCCGTAAAAATTTATGGCATGGTGAAACGCGGTGTCGATATGCAAATCAATGCCGCCTCAACCGTGCTCATCGTCATCACTTTGGCCGCCACTCTCATTGCTATGAAACTACAAGCCCCTTCGAAGACGGGCCATTAAGGATCAACCATGTCTGCACCCATCGTCTCCATCCGCAATGTATCAAGACGCTACCCCGGTGGTGTCACTGCCGTCGATAACGTGTCCATCGATATTGCTCAAAATGAATTCTTCGCATTGCTCGGCCCATCAGGTTGCGGCAAGACCACGCTGCTGCGCATGATCTCCGGCCTCGACACACCAAGCGAAGGGCAGATTTTCATTGGCGGCGAAGACATGGCGCTCACCCCACCAAACTTGCGCCCCACCAACATGGTGTTCCAGTCCTATGCCGTTTTCCCGCACATGACCGTGCAAGACAATGTGTCTTACGGACTTCGGGTCACGGGCGTGGCCGCTGATGAAACCAAGCGCCGCACTGCGGAAGCTTTGGAAATGGTGAAGCTCTCTCATCTGGCAGCCCGCAAGCCTGATCAAATGTCTGGTGGTCAGCGCCAACGCGTGGCTCTGGCCCGTGCTCTGGTAAAACGCCCGAAGGTGTTGTTGCTTGATGAGCCGCTTTCTGCACTTGATGCGAAGTTGCGTGATGACATGCGCCTTGAACTCACGCGTTTGCAGGAAACTGTGGGCATCACGTTCATCATCGTAACGCACGATCAAGATGAAGCCTTGTCCATGGCCAGCCGCATTGCTGTGATGAACAAGGGTGCAGTTGAACAAATTGCAACGCCAGCCGAACTTTATGAGCAACCGCGCAACAGGTTCGTGGCAGATTTTATCGGCAAGGTGAACTTAATTGAAGCAGCTGTGCTGAAGCAAACCGGCAAAAAAGTCTCATGCCTCACCCATGGTCTTGGCAACATTGATGTGACCAGCGATAAATCTTGTGGTGATAAAGCCACCGTTGCCATCCGCCCAGAGAAGCTAAAAATTAGCACCACTGAACCTAAAGGCGCAGGCCTCATCAAATCCCGCGCCACAGTGCGAGACGTGGCTTATTATGGTGACACCAGCCACATTGTTGCCGATGCGGCTGATGGCCTTAATCTTCACATCAATGTGCAAAACAACACCCGCACCGGTGGTGCAGGCGTGGACCGCGGGCAAAAAATCTGGGTGCATTTTAACCCAACCGATGCCCTTCTTTTAACGGAGTAATATAAATGGCCCTCGAAATGGACAAGCTTGGGCGAACCCCCGGCGATGAAGCTTTTCGCCGTGAAAGCTTGAAAGGCACCAACTGGGAAGCCACTTATGCAGGCGCGCTTTCATTCATGCGCCGCAAATACACCCGCGATTTAACAGGCGTTGATATTGCCATCACCGGTGTGCCTTTTGATCAAGCTGTGTCACACCGTTCTGGCACTCGCATGGGCCCAGAGGGCATTAGAAAGGCTTCGGCTGAAAATGCCTGGGGTCCCTTCTGGCCATGGAACTTCGATCCCTTCGATACGCTTGCTGTGACGGATTATGGGGATTGCTTTTTTGACTGGGGCAAGAAAGAAAACTTCCCCGAGACTTTAGAAAAGCACGCAACAGAAATCATTTCCTCGGGCGCAGAAATGATTGCTTTGGGTGGTGACCATTATGTGTCCTATCCCATTCTCAAAGCTCATTATAAAAAATATGGTCCCTTGGCGCTGGTGCATTTTGATGCCCACCGTGATGTGGAAATCGACAATGGCGGCCGCATCGACCACGGCACCATGTTTGGCTATGCTGTGAAAGAAGGTCTGATTGACCCAGAAAAATCGGTGCAAATTGGCATTCGAACCACCTTCACTGGTGAGACCACAATGGGCTTCCGCATCATTTACGCTGATGAAGTGCATGAAAGCACAACCGCTGATGTGGTGAAGATCATTGAACAGAAAGTAGGCAAGCAAAAAGCCTATCTCACGTTTGATATTGATTGCCTTGATCCTTCAGCCGCCCCCGGCACTGGCACGCCAATTCCTGGTGGCCTCACTTATCATCAAGCCGCATCAATCATCCGTAAGCTGACGAATATCAATTTCGTTGGCATGGATATGGTTGAAGTGTCGCCACCCTATGATCACGCAGAGATTACATCCGGTGCCGCAGCAGGATTGATCATGGAATATATCTGCCTGCGAGCCTACCAAAAAGGCGCTCGTGGCGCTGTGATGGGGAAATAGTATTATCCCCTTCTCCCCTTGAGGGAGAAGGTGGCGCGAAGCGACGGATGAGGGGTTGGTGGCAGTTGGCCCCGCACCCACCAACCCCTCATCCGTCTCGCGCAAGAAAGTGGCGCGATCCACCTTCTCCCTCAAGGGGAGAAGGAACTAACAAGAATTTTTCGTAAAGCTTCGGGATACAATTC
>JANYHE010000105.1 GCA_025359215.1 Hyphomicrobiales bacterium | reverse complement strand
GAAGGCCAGAAGATTGGTTACGAAATCGTCGCTGACAAGCGCACCGGCAAATCATCAGCTGACAGCCTCCAAGCTGTGTAAGCTTCGAGGTGCGGTGAAAATCGCACCTTAAGAAAACTAAACTAAAGCGCCGACCACGTATGTACCGGCGGCGCGTCGGTTTGACGTAACCGCATTCTGTAACAGGAGTGCGGTTTTGGTTTTCGTGGCGGTTGGTGCAGTTTTTTGGCAGGCTTCAAAGCCATGCGTCACAAAGCCATCACCAAAACCTGAAATTCAACTCAAAAACGCGCCAACAGCTTCAATTTCCGTTTGACGAAGTTCGTGGCCACCATCATGCCAAAGCAGTTTTGTCTCAGCACCTTGATGTTCAAAGTATTGGACAAGTTTTTCCGATTGCGGCGCGGGACAAATTGGGTCGCGTTTGCCAGCTGTGATCAATAGGCGCTTATCTTTCAATCCAGGCTGATCAGCCGGTGTCCAAGGAATAAGCGGATGCATCAGAACGGCATTGCTAAAAAGCTCGGGCTTCTGAAAGAGTACTGAAGCTAAAATATTTGCACCATTGGAATAACCAAGACCAATCACGCGGGAAGCCTTTGTCCGCTCCCTTTGGGCATCTACAAATTCGATCATGCTTTGCGTGCGAACCGCCAAATCCGCCATGTCATAAACGCCTTCACCGGTGCGTTTAAAAAATCGCAAAGCACCGTGCTCAGAAACATTTCCGCGCAGCGAGATGATGTGCGCGGCAGGAAGCATCGACCGCGCCAGTTCAAAAAACTGGTTTTCATCGCCACCAGTCCCATGAAATGTAAAAAGTAAGGGCGCTCCTGCTCGAGTTTCACGTTCAATAAAGTGATAAGTCGTCATGATGGTGATCACCAATCAGGCGTTCTATCGCCACCCACAAACTGCGCACTTTTAGCGGTATATTGAAACAGCTCAATGCGCGTGCCTGAAGGGTCAGCCAGCCATGCCTGCCACGTGTCATCGACGCCATATTTCTTATCGGTAACGTGAACACCTTTTGAGCGGATATGGGCAACCGCATCATCAATGCTGGCAACCTCAAAACAAAAGTGATGAATTTGGCCATCAAGCGGCAGTGGCGCGTCTTTGTTGCTGAACACTTCAATATAAGTGCGACCACCCGCTGCCAGATAAAACCCCATGCGGCCCGCGGGTCGATTGAAATCGAATGTCTTTTCAAGGCCGAGCACGCCAACATAAAAATCTTCAGCGGTTTTTAAATCATGCGTCATGACGCAGGCATGGGCCAATTGTCGAACTGAAATCATGCTGCCAATTCCTTTTCAATCAAAGCTAATTCATGGTGTGAGAAGGTAGCGGCCTTCAACGCACCCACACAATCCTCAATCTGCTCTGGCTTGCTTGCCCCAATCAGAGCAGATGTAATCCAGGCGTCGCGCAACACCCAAGCTATGGCCATTTGCGCCAGTGTCTGATCACGAGACGCCGCAATGACATTCAGCCGCTCAAGTTTTGCTACAAGCTGAGGTTCGATCGAACTCTCTTTTAAAAAGTGATTGATAGTGGCCCGGCTGCCTACAGGAACCCCGCCCAGATATTTATTGGAGAGCAAGCCTTGCGCCAAAGGAGAGAACACAATTGTGCCCATGCCCGCGGCAAGGGACGTTTCAAATGCGCCGGCAATTTCAGGCTCACGCTGCAACATGGAATAACGTGGTTGATGAATGAGGCATGGTGTTCCGAGCGATTTTAAGATCTCGGCGGCCTTCTTGATTTGCTCTGGTGGATAATTTGAAATGCCCACATAGAGTGCCCGTCCCGAACGCACAGCAAAATCCAACGCACCCATGGTTTCTTCTAAGGGCGTTTCTGGGTCAAAACGATGTGAATAGAAAATATCGACATAGGAGAGGCCTAGACGCTTTAGACTTTGGTCCAAACTTGCGAGCATATATTTGCGGCTGCCCCACTCACCGTAAGGTCCATCCCACATATGATAACCGGCTTTGGAAGAAATGATCATCTCATCGCGGTGGGCCGCAAAATCCTCGCGCATGATTTTGCCAAACGCCTCTTCAGCGGAACCGGGCGGTGGGCCATAGTTATTAGCAAGATCAAAATGCGTGATCCCCAACTCCCATGCCTTCAAGCACAGAGAGCGCTTCAACTCATGGGAATGATCAGCTCCAAAATTATGCCACAGGCCCAGTGAAAGTGCAGGAAGAAGAAGGCCACTCTTCCCGCACCGATTATATTTCATCACTTCATCAACGCGCGAGCATCATCCGGGCCGAGTGCGGCTGGACGCTTGCACGTGGATTTAAGTGTGACAACTTTATTTGCTTTTCCAGATTCCAACATGGCCGTCATCACTTCCACAACATGCGCCACCAGTGAAATATCGCAACGGGCCAGTTTTTTCTTTTTGATCGACGCCGCCATATCGGCCAAACCCGCACAGCGATAATTCGCCCAGATCACATCGGTTTGGCTATTGCCCATGCCCCAATTGTTTTTGCCAAATGGATGGTCCCATGGCTTCAAGGCTTTTGGTGTTTGATCAGAACCTGCCACCATCACATCGCCACCAAAGAAATTTGGATCAGGCACGAACATTGCAGCATCCGTTCCGTAAAGTTCCATGTTCTGGTGTTTATGCGCCCACACATCCCAAGACAGTGAAACGGTCACGCAAGCACCTGTCGCGAACTCTAGAAGTGCGTGATAGGTGGTTGGAATTTGCACTTTCAGCTTTTCGCCATTACGCGGATTTTTGGGTTGGCTGTTAATCTCGCGCACCTTGCGGCCGGTGTTCAGCATGGCAGACACACGTTTCACCGGACCAATCAGGTTAATCAAATTTGTGATGTAATAGGGCCCCATATCCAGCACTGGGCCGCCACCGGGTTTGAAGAAGAAATCAGGATTTGGATGCCACATTTCCATGCCAGGCCCCATGAAGTGACAGGTGCCAGAGACAATTTTACCAATCTCGCCCTTATCAATGGCAGCACGGGCCTGTTGGTGCGAAGACCCCAAAAATGTATCAGGGGCCGAACACACGCGCAGCTTCTTCTTGGCGGCATATTTTTGCAAGGCCAGCGCATCTTTATAGGTGAGCGTCACAGGTTTTTCAGAATAGACATGCTTGCCCGCATCCAAAATTTGTTTGGACACTTTGAAATGCGTAGCTGGAACCGTGAGGTTCACAACAATATCTATATCTTTAGCTTTGAGCAGATCTTTTACAGTTTCCGCCCGCACCCCAAATTCTGCAGCGCGTGCTTTGGCGGCATCCATGTTGATGTCGGCCACCGCACGCACTTCAATATCTTTGAACAAATTAGCGAGCTTCAAATAGGCCCACGAAATGTTACCGCACCCAATGATGCCAACGCCTAAAGTCTTTTCCATTTTTCTACCTCAGATTTTTGAAACGTAATTGAACGAGCCTTTAGCCCAAGATTTGTAATCAGCGGGGTTATCATGCTCCAACACAAATTGGGTGCAGCGCGAATGGTCACGAAGGGCCTTGATAATTTCTGGCCACTTGCCCTTGCCCTTGCCAACGATAGTCTGGCCAAGCTCCACATTCATATCGCCATTCACTGCAAATTCCTTAATGTGAGCAGACGTGATGCGCGCGCCATATTTCTTGATCCACTTCACAGGGTTTTGCTTGGCATGAATAACCCAGCCAATATCCATTTCCCAATCGAGCAGTGGCCCGCCTTCAAAAATGCGGTCAATGGGGAACGAGCCATCTTTGAGTTTCTTGAATTCAAAATCATGGTTGTGCCAACCAAAGCCAAAGCCTTCCTCACGCACAGCTTTTGCCACTGCGCCGAGACGCTTTCCAAAACCTTTCCAATATGCAGGTGTGTTTTTGCGTTCATCTGGCAACACAAAGGGGCAATAGAAATATTTAATGCCCATAATGCGGCCCACTTGAATGACGCGCTTGATATCTTTTTCAAACAGATCAAGCGGGAAAAGATGTGTGGTCGGCATGGTCATGCCATGCTTATCAAGCAGCCCTTTGAACTTTTCGGGTTCATCAAAAAATGCGCCAGCCGTGCCATACGCACCGCCGAAACCTTCCACTTCTTTATAACCACATTTGGCGAGATGTTCTATGACACCGTCCCAAGGTTGAAAGTTGCGGGCAGAGTAAAGTTGGAATGAAAGTCTTTTTGGCATGAGGGCCTCCTCGTTTTAAATGCACGTTGCGGAATAAAGATCACGTATTGTGAAGGTGGGTTTTGAAGATGGGTCTTCGGCAGTGAATTCAATGGTTTTGATTTCACCAGGCAAGAGATCAAACGCATTGTCTGAAAAATGCCCCGCTACATCAGCCTCAAGCGAAACATAATAGGCAGGCTTGGCGGAACTCAATTCCAGAATAGTGCCAATTGTTTTCAGCGCAATTTTTGAATTCTCGAACGCATAAGACTTATAAGGCTTGAGAGCAAAATGGTTTTTGTCTGTGCCATTCACTGAAATGTGCAAAATGGCATCATCAAGTTCAGACGCGGCAAAAGACAAAATTTCAATCGCACGATCCGCCGGAACCAATTGTTTTTGTTGTTTAATAATGCGGCGCTCACCATTGGGTTTAACCGCTTCACACATCACATCAGTGCTTGCATCTTCGAGGTGATCATTCACCGCCACAATGCTGACGCTCTTTCCATCTTTTGAAGGAACTGCAAAAGCCGCAAGAGGTGAATAGAAGCGCCGTGCCATATAATGCAGTGCCTTCCAAGCCCCACCATGATCAAGCCCGCTCCACGAGGCCACAGGCCATGTGTCATTCAGCTGCCAATAAAGTGTTCCCATGCAATGGGGCTTTAATGTTCGCCAATATTCAACAGCCACGCGCATGGCCAGCCCATGCTGAATTTGGCTGACATAAACAAAATCATCAAACTTCATGGGGAAGCGGAAATAACGGAACATGGTTTCTGCAATGCGGGCATTGCCACCTTTGTTTTTCTGGTGGCTGTCCATCACAGGCGATGCAATGTTCATGTCAGACTCAGAAGCAAACTCCCGCATGGCCGCCATGGATGGGAAGGACTGGAAACCAAACTCCGAACAAAAGCGCGGTGTCACATCACGATAATGTTCGAAGTCCTTACCCTCATGCCAAACCGACCAAAAATGCATATCGCCAGAGCGATCATCATGCCAAGCATCACCAAAAGACATAAGACCCGGCGAAGGTGATGAAGGCCACCACAAGGCTGAAGGATCAGCCTTTGTCATCGTTTCTTCGATGCAACGATTCAAGCGATCATAATTGACGAGATAGCGATCACGATTGTTGCGCGATTCCTCAAACCACGTCAGCGCGCCCAATAATTCATTATCGCCGCACCATAAAACCATGGAAGCATGATGACCCAAGCGCTTGACCTGATAGTCAACTTCTTCCCGAACTTCATTCATAAATTCTGGCGTTGTTGGATAAAGACTGCAGGAGAACATAAAATCCTGCCACACCATCAGGCCTAGCTCATCGCAGAGATCGTAAAAATAGTCCTGTTCATAAAAGCCACCGCCCCAAACCCGCAGCATATTCATGTTGGCGGCAACAGCAGCACGCAGCAATTTTTCAGTGAGTGCAGGCGTTGCTTGCGAAGGCAAAGCATCTGCCGGAATCCAATTGGCCCCTTTGCAGAAAATCTCATGGCCGTTGACTTTGAACAGGAACCGCGCACCCACTTCATCGGGCGTTGTGATGAGTTCAACGTGACGCAAACCAACCCGGCGCTTCACATGGCTTTGATCGCATTTTACCTCAAGGTCATAAAGGTGTTGCGCACCATGCCCCGCCGGCCACCATAATTTCGGATTTTCAATTTCAAAGGACTCGTGAACTTTCCATGTGCCCGGCCCAATTTCAATGTCACGTGTCAAACTTTGACCGTCAAAGATTGTGGTGATTTTGGTTTTACCACCCGGTCCTTCTGTGAAAAGCTCTGTCATCACCTGCAAGGTGACGGAGCCATTTTCGTGATAAACTTGGGTTGTGGTAACGTGCTCAATGCGCGCAACTTCAGCGCAACAGAGTTTAATGTCACCATAAAGGCCGAAGGGCGCAATGGCCAAATTCCAATCCCAACCATAATGGCACTGCGCCTTGCGCAACATGTTAGGGTGAGGAATGGGGCAATTGCTGAAAGAATAAGGAATGAAAAAAGGTTGTGCGGCCTGCTTGGCCGCCGCTGCTTTTGGATTGGAATGAAACACAATGCGGATTTCATTTCTGCCCTGTTTCAATAATTTTGAAACATCAGGCCTGTAGCGCCGAAAAGAATTTTCTGCAGACAAAACCAAGATATCATTCACGAAAACTTCAACCACAGTATCAAGATAGGTAATATCAAGGTACCAATTGCGGTTCAAATCTCCGACGAACGGAAAGGCCCGCGACACTTGCCAGTCTTCATTGGCAACCCAGCGCACATCATATTCGTTACGCCCCACATAAGGATGTGGAATTTGACCAGCTGCAACAAGGGCCGAATGCACATCGCCGGGCACAGCCATTGCAGCACTATGCGCACCATCTAAACTTTTGAGTGCCCAAGTCCCCGCAAGATCAAGCATGGTTTAGAGCCTATCGCCAGTCGCCTCATCAAACACTGAGGCAAGATTGATACGAAAGCGCACATCCACCTTCTGACCGGGATCAAAATGCTGGTTCGATTCAACGCGCGCACTAAACAAGGTGTCATCAATTTTCAACCACACCAAACTGTCGGAACCCATGGGCTCCACCAAATCGACAACGGCTTTATAAGCATCGCTATTTGCTTTGGTCGCCGCCATATCAAGCTGAATGTGCTCAGGCCGAACGCCCAAAACGGCAGCACCAGCTTTCAGTGGTGCATCAGGCACATAATCCTTCAACGGAATTTTCTGGCCGCCCAAGTGGAACACCGCCTTCGCACCAGCACCTTCAATTTTTCCCTTGAGGAAATTCATCGAAGGTGAACCAATGAAGCCTGCAACATAAAGGTTCTTTGGTTTGTTATAAATTGTTTGCGGCGCATCCAATTGTTGAATGGTGCCGCCTTTCATAACGGCAATACGATCAGCTAAAGTCATCGCTTCGATCTGATCATGCGTCACGTAAATCATAGTGTTGGCGAGGCGCTGATGCAGACGCTTGATTTCTACACGAAGCTCCGCACGCAGCTTTGCGTCGAGGTTGGATAGTGGCTCATCGAACAAGAACACATCCACTTCACGCACCAAGGCACGACCAATCGCAACGCGTTGGCGTTGACCGCCCGAAAGGGCGGAAGGCTTGCGCTGCAAAAGGTCGCCAAGTTGCAACATATCACCCACACGCTTCACACGCTTTTCAATCTCATCCTTGGCTAGCCCCGAAACACGAAGGCCGAAGGACAAATTTCTCTCCACAGTCATTTGTGGATAAAGTGCATAGGATTGGAACACCATGCCAATGCCACGGTCTTTCGGCTCTTCCCACGTTACGTTTTTACCCTTGATGAACACTTGGCCATGCGAAGGTTCCAACAATCCTGCAATGCAATTCAACAACGTGGATTTGCCGCAGCCCGATGGGCCAAGCAGAACCAGAAACTCGCCATCAGCGATATCAAGATCAAGCGCTTTGAGAACTTGCACAGCACCATAGCTCAGCGCCAAGCCACGAACGGAAACGCTAGTAGTGGAGTTTGCTTTCATCATATCAACCTTTAACTGCGCCAGCTGCAATGCCGCGTACAAAATATTTGCCTGAAAAGAAGTAGATGGCCAGTGGAACGATGCCTGTCAAAATGGTTGCCGCCATATCAACGTTATATTCTTTGCCACCCTGCACTGAATTCACGATGTTGTTGAGCTGCACCGTCATTGGATAGTTAGTTGGACCAGCGTAAATCACACCAAACAGGAAGTCGTTCCAAATTCCGGTGATTTGCAAGATGACTGCAACGGTGAATATGGGGGCAGACATGGGCACAAACACTTGGAAGAAAATCCGCCAGTAGCCCGCACCATCCACCCGCGCAGCTTTGAAAAGCTCTTGCGGCAAAGATGCAAAATAGTTTCGAAACAATAGTGTTAATATTGGCAAACCAAATATCGTGTGCACCAAAACTACGGCGGGCAAAGTTGAATAAATTCCAAGCCAACGCGTGATCAAAACCAAAGGATAAAGCATCACCACATAGGGAATAAACGAACTCACCAGCAACACGGTAAAAAAGGCCTCTGAAAATTTAAAAGGCCAATTTGCAAGTGAGTAACCCGTGATGGAAGCAATAGCGATTGAAACAATGGTGCTCGGAAAAGTAATACGCACCGAATTCCAAAATCCAACTTTAATGCCCTCACAATAAAGCCCTGTGCAGGCGCTGTTCCACGCTTTACCCCATGCGGAGAATGTAGGCGTCATGGTCGGAATAAAAATATTACCGCTGCGAATGGCCTCAATATCCTTCAGAGAAGTGATGACCATAATATATAGTGGAAACAGGAAGAAAACCGCACAAAGCAACAGCACCGAATAGACGATGACGCGCTCGACAGAGATCAGTTTCTTGGGCTTTGGGCCTGTTGGCACGATGCCAATTGCAGTTGTATGAGACATGATTTTTAGCCCTTCTTACCAAATTCCATTCGGATCCAAGGGATCAAAATGAATGCCATTGCAACCAACATGCAGGTGGAAGCGGCCAGCGATTGGCCTAAATTGGCCGAGAAGTTTTGGTAAATATATCGCGTGGGCACATCAGAAGAAATACCCGGCCCACCATCTGTAATCGCCACCACCAAATCATAAATGCGCACCGCACCAGAGGCTACAATAACAAACGTGGTCACCATCACAGGCTTCATCATCGGCAAGACGATCTGCAAATATGTGCGCCACGTTGAAATGCCATCAATCTTGGCCGCTTTCCAAATCTCTTCGTCAATGCCACGCAGACCCGCAAGCATAAGTGCCATCACAAACCCAGAGCCTTGCCAAATTCCTGCGATGACAATGGCATACATCACCATTTGGCGATCTGCGATCCAGCCAAATGAAAAGCTCGTCCATCCCAATTGACGCACAGCAGCCTGCAATCCATATTCAGGCGACAGAATCCAAGCCCACACGTGCCCTGTAACGATGAACGAAAGTGCAAACGGATAAAGATAAATCGTGCGGAACACACCTTCCATGCGAATTTTCTGGTCCATGAAAACCGCAAGCAGAAAGCCAATTGAAATCGATAAGATTATGGACAGAACGGCGTAAGTTACGACGTTGGGCAAAGCTCCAGCACATTTCCATTGCCAAGCTTCGGTGCCAATTTTTGTAAGACCGGGGCAATCCATCCAGCGATCGGTCTTGAAAAGCCGATCATAATTGGCAAGGCCCACATAGCCATTGATCCATTCACGCGGCGTGAACAGCGGTAAAATTCTAATGTTGGTGAAGGAAAACAGCACCGTCCAGGCCGTGCCACCAACAAACACACCCAGCACAATGAGCATCATCGGTAAGGATGCAATTTTTGAAGACAAGTTTCTAAATAACGGATTTGGCCGATCCATGTGCCCCAACTCCCCACCAAATTATTGAGTAGACAACGGGTTCGGCTTTCAAATGAAAGCCGAACCCGCGCATTGCTTCAAATCAAGAAAAGCTTACTTAGGAGCGTTCTTGATGATGTCCACGAACTTGGCTTGTGCAGCAGCAGCAGTCATCGCGGGGTCAGCCATGAATGCAGTGAACGTGTCGTTGATTTGGTTGATCGAGTCACGATCAATCATTTGAACGTCGTTCGGGAACACGGCTGTTGAATGGTCAAGAATTTCGAGACCCTTCTTCATGCAGTCATTGGCAGCTCCCAAATCCACGTCTGCGCGCATTGGCAGTGAACCCTTCTTCAGGTTGAATGCAACTTGCACTTCCTTGGTCACGAGTGTTGCAGCCATTTTCTTTTGTGCTGCAGTCACTGCTGGATCTTTGTTCTTTGGGAAGTAGAACACGTCACCACCTGTGTTCAGAACCGGCGTTACACCCAGGCCTGGCAAGCAGTCGAAGTCTTTACCAGCAACCATCTAGGCAACAGCAAATTCACCACCAGCCCAGTCACCCATAATGTTCGCAGCAGCTTTGCCTTGAATAACCAAGCCAACAGCTTCATTCCACTGTGGAACCATTTTGTCTGCTGGAACGAACTGACGAACAGCAGCAAGAGCATCGAACACTTTTGTAAATTCTGGTCCGGCAGCAATCGCAAGATCACGATCTTTGTAAACCTTCACAAAGTTATCAACACCAGCAAGGGCAACGAGAACGTCATTGGCCAACAGGCCGACGGGCCAACCTTGAGCAAGTGACAACGGCTGAACACCCTTGGCTTGCAGCGCAGGAGCCGCAGCTACCAACTCACCCCAATTCTTGGGAGGAGCAATGCCGGCATCTTCAAACACTTTGCGGTTTGTCCACATCCACTGAGCGGAGTGCAGGTTTACAGGAACGCAATAAACTTTGCCGTCTACTGTGCAACTTGCAAGCTGAGATGCAGGGCGCAAGATGTGAGCCCAATCGCCAGCAGTGGCAACATCAGTAATATCTTCCAACAAGCCCGCTTTAATCAGGTCATCAGCATCTTTACCGGGGTTCAATTGAGTAGCACCCATGGGGTTGCCACCGAGAATGCGTGAAATAATAATTGGACGAGCAACGTCGCCTGAACCAGCGATAGCACCATCAACCCATTTGTCGCCAGATGCATCAACAGCCTTGGCAAATTCAGCAACAGCGGCGGCTTCACCACCCGATGTCCACCAATGTGTAACTTCAAGATCCGTCGCAGATGCAATTCCAGCCGTCAAAATTGACGCTGAAAACGCGAGAGCGGCAGCAAATTTTTTAATTCCCATGACAGTTTCCTCCCTTGTCTTTTAGTGGGTAGCTGACACGCTATGTGAATTTAAAAATATTTGCAACGTTTCAGATTAGATTTCGCGAAATTTCTTTCTGCTGCACTGCACAACGAAAAATACCCACTTGTATCGTTTCAGACAATGGCTAGTGTCCAGTCCACGATGGCAAAACTACCCGATACTTTGCACCGCCCCACCCTGCGCACTTTAGCACAGATAACCGGGCTTGGGGTATCGACAGTGAGCCAAGCCTTGCGTGACAATCCTGAAATCGCCGAGGAAACCCGAAGACGTGTGAAGCTCGCTGCCCAACAGGCAGGTTATCGGCCAGACCGTGCCGGCGTTAGGCTGCGCACCGGCAAAACCAACGTCATCACAGTCATCCTAAATCCTGAGGACGAGGGCTCGGGATTCTTCTCGCAATTCGTTTACGGGATCAGCGATGGCTTGAAAGGCACACCTTACCACCTTGTAGTCACGCCGTATGATTTGAACGACCCCATGGCACCCGTGCGCTATATTGTTGAAACAGCATCGGCGGATGGTGTTATACTTTCACGCACCCAACCTTCTGATTTGCGGGTGAGA
>JANYHE010000094.1 GCA_025359215.1 Hyphomicrobiales bacterium | reverse complement strand
GCACTTGCGCTATAATACCGACAACATGAGCGATGATGAATTGCTTGCGGCGCTGGAGGATTAAATGACACAAGAAATCAACGCTGCAATTGAGCCTAACCGCGCCACCTTTGTTCACCGCCGTTTCTTGCCGGCCTTTGGACTGGGCCAGCCAGATCAAACAACAGTTTGTATTTACACTGTTCTTTCTGTCAATTTAGAGGTTCGAGACTGTGCAGCATATGAGGGCGTCGGGCCAGCGCTTTGGTCGGGGCCTACACATGATGATTTGATTAAGCGCATTCGTGCCGGGGGAACTACAATAAGTGAAAATGAGGCCCATAAATTGTTTGAAGAAATTGAAAATATGGAATTGAGGTATCGCGGATGACTTCTATTCAATTCGTGGCTTGCCACCGGATTGATGGCCGTGGGTGACAAAACAACCTAAGTTTCAGTTTTGGTTGCACTGAGAGGATAGCAACCAAAACTGAAAAACCTTCACTTTTGTCAACTGAATTTCATGCCGTCGCCGCTTCCCTTTGCAATCCGCCGCCGCCAAAGCCTATGAGGAAAGTGAATGAGGCCAATCGCTAGGCTGGCTTATTGTTCAGATAATTTTCCGAATGTCGGACTGGACGTTGCAAAACCACTTATCCGGCCTGCGAAACCGTTTTGCCTTGCTTGACGCTGAACATCTCCGCTTCTTGATGCGCTTCTGCTTTCAGCGCCGCTCATTCAAAAAAAGCTTACCACAACAAAAAAAGCCCCGCAACCATTTCTGGCGCGGGGCAGTTAATTCAGGGAGGTAACTAGAAATAAAAACGAAATATACAACAATAAAACCGTGAGACGGTCACGGCGTCCGATTAGGCCTCATGGCCAAATTCAATCCACTCATTAGGCGTGGCACCCTGCATTTTTTCAATCTTGTATTTTGTCTTTGCGAGCGGCCAGATTTCATCGCGCAAGTTATCCAGCACATACAAGCTAGCATCAATGCGCACGATCAACACGGCATGGGCTTCACCCTTGGCAGTTTTGGTGATGGCAATCGAGAGCGCCACACTAGGCCAGTCAAGCTTAAGCAGCCGTGAACGCTTGGTGAGGGCATGGTCCTCGCAGTCACCGGCCGGCACGTCCACATCCCATTTATCAGGCCCCACATCGGCCTTGGCAATCATGGTGTGATTCACGTCTTGGTTGATCTTGGCGATTTGGAACATGAGCGATGGCGTCAATTTAACTGCCATGGGAGACGCCATTGCAAGCTTACCCTTGGATGGCAGTTTTAATTCAGGGTGACGCATGAGAAGCTGCGTCCATGCAAAGGGCGGTATCATTTACCGCGCCCCGTCATTTCAAAATACGAACTCACAAGATGCTGTACGATACTTTGGATTGCGTAGGCTTCAAATTCTTTGCTTGGGTTTTCTTCGCCGATTAATTCTTTGTGATATTGCCAAATATGAGCGGCCTCATGCGCCAGCAATCCGATGACTTCATCCAACGGCTTGTCAAGCGCCTCGCCCATGCAGACGATGACTAGGGCGTTTTGTTTTTCTTTTTGTTCAATGTAGTGAGCAGTTGCCGACGAATGCCAATTTTTCATAAATTGCACGTCTTCTTTGATTTTGAGCCGTGCCAATTCAACCTTGAAATCTTTTTCCGAAAGGCAAAGGGCAAATTGAACGGCCAAGACGTGGCAGTTTCGGCTTAACCACTTTATTTTTTTCATTCGCCCTTCTGCCTTCCAAATGGCCTATTTGACAAATCGTCACCCTTGGCCAGCGTATCATGGTCCTTTGCTTCCAGTTCCGGCAATTTGCGTTTGATAACCTTGGCAATCGACGGCAGGGCTAGTTTAATGAGGCTCTGCTCAAGCGCAGCCCAAACGGCGGGCGAACGGAGCGCAAAATACAAAGCGCCCCCTATGCTCACCGCAAGGGCTATCCCGACGATATAGTTCACTTAGCCACGTCAACTGGATTGACTGTGCCGACTTTGCCGCTGGTTGAAACAACAGCAGTTTCGCCAAATAGCCCAGCCAATGGACCACCAGCACGGAAAGCTTTCATAATCAGCGCGGCAAACGTCAAGCCCGCCACGAGGTAGCCGCTCATCTGAGGGCTCAGCCATGAGGCTTTGCAGATGGTGGCACCAGCAGCATCAGTGGCACACTGGCCAACTGCCATGGCAAGCGAAACAACTGTAGCCAAAACAGCGAGAACAGTTCGAATTGCGTTATTCATATTCATATTCCTTTATGTTGAGGTTAAAAGTGAAGGCCAGTGCCACTGAAATTCAGAAGCACTAGAACGCAGGCAACGGCCACGATGGCGACCAGCACCAAGTTGAACGGTGAGGGCAATCGCGGATAGCACCACACAAGGCCGCAGACGGCTAGAATGGCGATAATCAGGGTTGTGATGTTCACGTCGAAATTTCCTTTATGCAGCGTGGGCAAGATCGCCCGTGTTGACTTTGTGCATCGCATCCGCAATTCGCGCTTGCCATGTTTTCTTGTCACCGCACCGAACGCCCGGACAATTCTTGTGAGCGGTGCGAGGATCTTCTTTGTGAAGGTGGAAGTTTGCATCATCCGGTTCGTGGCCAAGCATCGCATAAAGGCTGGCCATGCCACTTGTCACCGCGAGGCGTTGCTCTGTGGGGAATTCTTGCTTGTCGAAGTCGCCGACCATTTCCAAGCTCCAGAACGTCTGATTGTAGGAAGGCGAATGTGTGCCGCGCATCCAGAGAGGCCATGCCGCCACGATGTAGCCGTTAGGACCAACCACCAAATGCGGGCCGCTGGACCATCCTGCATTGGCCCAAGTGACTGACATATTGCGCATGAGCTGGATCGCGTTTTGATTATCAGTTTTTGCCGTCCAGCTTGGATTAATCCCTGTGTTGTGCAAAACCACACCACGGGGTCGCCAAACCTTCATTTTCGGCGCAACTTCTTTTGCAACATA
>JANYHE010000062.1 GCA_025359215.1 Hyphomicrobiales bacterium | reverse complement strand
ATCCAAACCGAAAGCCGCCATCACCAAAGGAAGCAATGGGCAAAACCTGCGGCAGAAATTTCATTGTGGTCAAACTCTATCAGCCACCTTAATTTCACCGCTTGGCAAATCGCGCTTGGTGCCCAGCAAAATCAAAACGGGCGATGCAATAAAGATTGAACTGTATGTGCCCACAATCACGCCCCAGATCATTGCAAATGTGAACCCGCGGATCACTTCACCGCCGAACACGTAAAGCGCAATCAATGCCATCATGGTTGCTAGTGATGTCAGGATGGTGCGTGGTAAAACAGAGTTAATCGAGAAATCAATCAAATCGGCCAAACCCATAGATTTGTATTTGCGCAAGAACTCACGAATGCGGTCAAACACCACCACAGTGTCGTTCAACGAATAACCGATAATTGTAAGAATGGCGGCGATGATCGAGAGGTTGAAATCCAAACCAATCAAGCAAAACAGGCCAATCGTCAAGGTCACGTCATGCAACAATGACAGGATCGCACCCACAGCAAATTGCCATTCAAACCGCACCCACAAATAAATCAAAACGAAGAACAGCGACAGCAACACCGCCGATGTGGCCTGCTGGGTCTTTTCATCTGAAACTGTAGGGCCCACAGTTTCGGAACTGCGAATAGTAACAGTGGGGCCTAACGCTGCTGTTAGTTTCGCTTGGGCCGCTTTTTCAGCTTCAGGGCCACCATCTTGGGCTTCAAGACGAATTTTAACATCGGTAGGCAATCCAAACTGTTGCAGTTCAACTGCACCAATGCCCAGGCTGCTTAAAGTAGAGCGGAGGTTATCCAGATGAGCTGGGCCCTCAGTGCGGATAACAATGGTGGTGCCGCCCTTGAAATCAATACCATAGTTCAAGCCAACCGTTGCAAACAAAGCAATAGAAATAGCGCACAGAATTCCTGAGATAAAAAATCCAAAACGGCTCAACCGCATAAACGGATATTTAGTATCGTCTGGAATGAGACGAATGGGTTTCCAGCGCATTAGAGATTAATCTCCTTAGGACGGTTTCTCTTCACCCATAGCGCCACGAAAAACCGTGTCATAGTGAAAGCCGTGAACATTGTTGTTAAAATTCCCACGCCGAGCGTGATGGCAAAACCGCGAATGGGACCAGAGCCCACACCAAACAGCACGACAGCCGCAATAAGTGTGGTGACGTTGGCATCCACAACTGTGGCCAAAGCAGCTTTAAAACCAGTTTCAATGGCACCCATTGCCGTTCGACCATTGCGCCACTCTTCGCGGATGCGCTCATAAATCAAAACGTTGGAATCCACCGCCATACCGAGGGTGAGCACAATGCCAGCAATGCCTGGCAAGGTTAGCGTGAAACCAAAAAGAGACATTATAGCAATCAACATGAGCAAATTGATCAGCAAAGCCACATTGGCGATGATTCCAAAGAAGCCATAAGGCAACATGATAAAGGCCATTACGAAAACAAGACCAGCCAAAGATGCAATCAAACCAGCCTTGATCGAATCCGCACCGAGACTAGGCCCAACCGTCTGGCCCTCAATCACGTCAAGCTTGGCTGGCAATGCGCCAGAGCGCAAAACAATAGCCAGATTGTTAGAGTCATCGATTGAGAAATTACCAGAAATTTGGCCCGACCCACCAAGAATAGGCTCATTGATCACCGGATCGCTCATAATCATGTTGTCGAGAATGATGGCAAAAGGTTTACCCACATTGTCGGCTGTTAGTTTGCCAAAGCGCACGGCCCCTTTTTGATTAAACCTGAAGGTGACAACCGAACGATTGTTTTGGTCAAAGCTCGGTTGTGCATCATTCAGATCAGCACCATCAACAGTGGCCCGCGTTGTGGTTTGCACCCAAAGCTGTGGCAAAGCCTTTAGATCAGCATCAGTAATCTTTTCGCCCTTGGCTGTTTTTTCTTTCGTGATGCGGTCCACATCCGCTTTTTGTGGCAAAGCTTTGCAATCAGGTGGCGGCAACGCCGTTGCTGAAGTCGCCTGCTCAGCGCACATCAATTGAAATGTAAGTTTGCCCGTTGTGCCGATCAGAGCAATCACCTTGTCTGGGTTTTGTTCACCGGGCAATTGCACGACAATGCGGTCAACACCCTGCTGCTGAATAACAGGCTCGGTCACACCTGTGCCATTCAAGCGGCTTTCCATAATGGTCAAAGCCGTCTTGATCACTGTTGCGATTTTGGCTTCAAGCCCTTTAGGATCAATTGTAAATGTGAAAGTCTGGTCCGTCTGTTTCAGGGTGTATAAATTTGTTCTTGTACCGCCTGCCAAAAGGCCAGCGTCTAAAGGTTGCAGCAGTTTATTCAGTTCAGTCTTGGCCTTCTCGTTATCCTCTGGCTTGATCACGACCACCGAGACACCATTTTCAACTTTAGTAGTGCCGCCATAACCAATTTTAGCTTCACGCAATGTCGAGCGAATGTCGCCCGTCAATTGTGTCTGGAGTTTTTCAACCATATCCTTACGGTCGACGGCCATTAGAATATTGGATCCGCCCTGCAAATCCAAACCCAGTGTTAAAGGGTGCAAGCCATAATGATCAGCGACATATTGTTTGGCAGGCTGCGGCAGCACATTGGGCAGCGCAAACAAAAGCGCCACCAACACTGAAGCGAGGATCGCAATGACCTTCCAGCGAGGATAATGAAACATCAGTTCAGAACCTTATTTCTTCTTGGATTTTGGCGTAGCGACTACCGCGTCATCTTTAGCAGGTTCGCCACGCGCAGGCACATCGGCAATGCCTTGGCGCAAAACCCGCACTTTCACACCTTCACCAATTTCAACCAGCAATTCTTTGTCATCCACCACACGAACCACTTTGCCAATCAGCCCACCATGGGTGATGATCGTATCACCGCGTGAAACTTGGCTAAGCATGTTCTGTTGTTCCTTCAGCTTCTGTTGTTGCGGACGGATCATGAAGAAATAAAACACACCCATAATGGCAACCATCGGCAGCATAAAACCAATAATATCACCACCACCAAAAACGCCTACTGGGGCGGCAGGTGCGGCCTGTGCGAAAGCTTCCGTAATAAACATTCAATTCTCCTGAACCAGCAACAAACCGGCTAAATAGCGCGAAACAAAACTTGCGCGGAATATAGCGATGGATTAGGCCATTGCAACCTTCATTGGTTGAGAAATATAAATGGCTAATAACCTTGAAATATCGACATTAATACGCATCGCGGAGGCCCTTGAGCGTATTTCGCCCTCCCCTCCCGCTGCGCCAAACTTCCAAAAAGCTGATGCTTTCGTGTGGAACAGCTCTCCCGCAGGGTTGGAACCCATTGCAAAAGTAAACCGTGTTGATCTCGATCTTTTGCAAGGCATTGATAATTCCAGAGACACTCTTTTAGAAAATACGCAGCGATTTGTGAAGAGTTTGCCCGCCAATAATGCCTTGCTCTGGGGCGCTCGCGGCATGGGCAAATCATCGCTTGTCAAAGCCATACACCGAA
Organism: Hyphomicrobiales bacterium; assembly: GCA_025359215.1. GTDB lineage: Bacteria > Pseudomonadota > Alphaproteobacteria > Rhizobiales > Aestuariivirgaceae > Aestuariivirga. Next base: position 8,765 of record JANYHE010000062.1, on the reverse strand, counting down.
CCGTCTCCGAGGAATCAGAGGGTCTGCTGAAAATTGTAGAAATTCACCGCGAGGACATAGAAAGCCTACCTGCCCTTATGGCACTGGTGCGCAAAAATGAGAAATATCGCTTTATTATATTTTGTGATGACCTGTCATTTGATGCCGATGACACATCTTACAAATCATTGAAAGCGGCGTTGGATGGCGGTTTGGAGGGCCGCCCAGCAAATGCAATTTTTTATGCCACCAGCAACCGCCGTCATCTTCTGCCGCGCGATATGATCGAGAATGAAAGCTCTACTGCGATAAATCCCTCCGAGGCCGTGCAAGAAAAAGTTTCATTGTCAGATCGCTTCGGGCTGTGGTTGGGGTTCCATCATTGCAGCCAAGACGAATTCTTTGCCATGGTCGATGGCTATGCTGCACATCATCAGCTTGAAATCAAAACTGATGCACTTCATGCTGCAGCCATAGAATGGTCAGTAACCAGAGGTGCTAGGTCTGGTCGCGTGGCTTGGCAGTTTATTCAAGAGCTGGCGGGCCGTTTGGGGCAGCGGCTCGAGTAACACTCACCATATTTCAAAGAATCATCTATCTTGCTTCCATAAATATTTATCATCCCAGCGAAAGCTTGGATCCGATTCGACTGAGGTCCTGATTTTGAAAATTTCACTTAAACTTTTGACAGGTTGCGTCGCAGCCTTCACTGGAATAACTCTCGCAATGCGCATCGCCTTTGCTCAAACTGATGATGGCCCTTTCCATCCCATGGATGCGTTGACCCCCACAGAAATTGCAGCCACGGTAAAGCTTCTCACTGAAGCTGGCGACGCTAATGACAAGACGCGCTATCCCGCCATAAGCCTGCAGGAAGCACCGAAAGATATTATCCGTGCTTGGAAAAAAGGCGATGCATTCACCCGTGCCGCGTTCGTAATCTTGCGTAAAGGCGGCGAAACATTTGAAGCGACTGTTGATCTGACAAACAAAAAAGTTATTTCATTCACCCCTAATCCAAAGGCAGAACCCATGATTATGGATGCCGAATGGACAGTGGGTCGCGACAAATTCATGGCCGATCCGCGTTTTAAAGCCGCTATGGAAAAGCGCGGGTTTAAAGATCTGACAAAAATATTCTGCACGCCCAATTCTGCAGGAACATTTCCAGGAGATGGGTATGAAGGCCGGCGCATTTTGAAAGTGCCGTGCTTTACCAACGAAAGCATGTTGAACCCGCACATGGCCCGCCCTATCGAAGGTGTTATGGGTGTGGTGGATACGGAAACTGGCGAAGTCCTGGATGTGCTTGATCGCGAAACTGTAAATTTACCCCCTGCTCCAGCAGATTATGGCGAAGCACTTCCCAAACCTCGCCCAGAAACAAAGCCAATAGCGATGGTCGCCCCCGATGGACCCAATATTGAACTCGATGGGAATCTTGAAATAAAGTGGGACCGCTGGTCGATGCATGCCCGTGCCGACAAACGCGCAGGCGTAATCCTGTCTCTGGTTCGCTTTGATGATGGCAAAAAGTTACGAGATATTGCCTATCAAATGAACGTGAGTGAAATGTTTGTGCCTTATATGAGCCCAGACCCCACATGGAGCTACCGAACCTTCATGGATGCCGGCGAATTTGGCTTGGGCTATCTAATGTCGTCGCTTAAACCGGGTGTCGATTGTCCTGCAAACGCGATTTACACGGACCTCACCTTCCCCAGTGACTACGGTGAAACTTTCACCCGGCCACAGGCGCTATGCATTTTTGAGCGCGCCTCAGGTGATCCTGCTTGGCGACATTATTCAACTGGGCGCAAGGAAGTAACAGGCGTGCCTCAAGTTGAATTGGTGGTGCGCCACATTCCAACACTTGGTAATTATGATTATGTGGTCGACTATGTTTTCTCACCCCAAGGCAACATCACGTTGCGCGTGGGTGCAACGGGTTTTGATGCCATAAAATCCACATCTGCCAAAGATATGGAAAGCCCAACAGCATTGGCCGACACATCGTATGGCACTCTTATAGCGCCCTATACGGTGGCCATTAATCATGACCACTATTTCAATTTCCGCCTTGATCTCGACATTGACGGTCCCAAAAATTCATTGGTGCGCGATACGTATGTTCCAGGCCCTGCCACGGGTTCCACCACTCGCAAAAGCCTTTGGACTTTAAAGACACAGCGATATGCGGCAGAAGGGCCTATCGTGCCTGATCATATGTCAACAGGTGGAGAAACCTGGCGGGTGATGAACCCAAATGAAAAATCCGCATTGAAGTTCAACCCTAGCTATTGGCTAGATACGCATCATTCAGCAACTTCAGTGCTGGACCCGCTGGATCCACCGCAAATGCGAGCCGGATTTGCGGCACAATCTCTTTGGGTCACCAAGCAACGTGACGACCAAAAGTGGGCGGCCGGACTTTACCCAAATCTTTCCACCAAAGACGAAGGCTTGCCCGCGTTTGTCTCAAAGGCCGAACCCATTGTAAACGAAGACCTTGTGGTCTGGTACACAATGGGCTTTCGCCACGCTCCGCGCCCAGAGGATTTCCCTATTTTGCCCACCTTCTGGCATGAAGTGACATTACGTCCTGCCTTTTTCTTTGACATGGACCCTTCAATGACCTTCAATCCCGGTCAATTGAAAATGAAGGAATGAGAACATGAAACTTCATGGTGCGTTAAATTCACCCTATGTGCGCATGTGCATGGTCACAGCTTTGGAAGCAGGATTACAGGACCGAGTTACTTTAGTTCCTGCCGATCTTACATTCACCAAGGCTGATCCTAAACTGGAAAAGCTATCAGCCATTGGCAAAATCCCTATTCTTGAAACCGAACACGGCCACGGCTTGCATGATAGTCGGGTGATTATGGAATATCTGTGCCACACGGCAGGCAACAAAACCTTTCTGCCCGATGATGGCGTAAAGCGTTTCCGAATTTTGACACTACTGGCACTGGCCCAAGGCCTCAGTGATGCAACAGTCTCGCTGCGCATCGAAACTTCGTCACGCCCCCAAGGCTTGCAATGGTCAGCCCTAATTGATCGCCTTACGTTTCGAATTTATGCGTGTTTGGACGATTTAGAACAAAACTGGGCACATGAGCTTCAGTCAGTCAACTTGGCCAGCATCGCAACAGCTTGCACTTTGGGCTATCTTGATTTCAGAATGGATCACATGAAATGGCGCAACGGCCGCCCTGAACTGGAAAAATTTGCTAAAGGTTTCAACGCCCGCGCCAGCATGATTGCAGCCGGCCTGCCAGCAGCATGAGCACAACCGCAATAATATCAGGCGCGGGTCCTGCTGGCCTGGCAGCCGCGTGTCTGCTTGCGCAAGATGGCATATCTTGTGCTGTAATTGCGCCCGAATTCAAACCCGATCCACGCACCACAGCCCTGATGCAGCCATCAATGCAAATGCTGAAATTCATTGGCGTCTGGAACGATGAATTGAAAGCCGTTTGTGCCCCGCTCAAGCAGTTGCACCTTATTGACGACACTGGAAATTTGGTCACCGCGCCAAAAATTCAATTCTCGTCGACTGAAATGAACTTAGAAGAATTCGGCTGGAATGTTCCCCTTGCCCGTCTTGTGCCGGCGCTGCGAGCGAGGGCCGAAGCGCTTGGAGTCACATTCATTGCAAGTATCAGTGTTTCTGCCCATGCGGACGAGCACAAAATCATCGTCCAGACCGAAGCAGGTGAAAATTACGAAGCAAAAATACTTCTTGCCGCTGATGGCGCTGATTCCGCATTGCGCAAGTCGCTGGGCATAGGCACTGAAAACTGGTCGTTTGATCAATCAGCTTTGGCCACAAGTTTCTCTCATTCTGCGTCACACCAATCTGTTTCAACTGAATATCATAAATTGGCTGGGCCTTTCACCACCGTGCCTTTGCCGGGCAACCGGTCGAGCCTTGTTTGGATGGACCGCCCTGCCCGCATTGAAGCCCTCCTTCAGATGAGTGATGCTGAATTAGCTATCGAAATTCAACTTGAAACCAAAGGCAGTTTGGGTCGCATTTCCGATATAGGAACCCGGAAAGCTTTCCCGATGCGCGGTCAGAGAGCAACAACGTTTGCTTCACAGCGCTGCATGGTTGTTGGTGAAGCAGCACATGTTCTGCCACCCATAGGTGCGCAAGGTTTGAATCTTTCGCTGCGCGATGCAGCACAGGCTGTTGATCTGATCATCGGCGCTGAAGATCCCGGTATCGAATCAATATTGAAAGAATACAATGCGCTTCGCCGCGCCGATGTGGTTCCGCGCCAGCAAATTGTGAACTTGATGAACCAATCGCTATTGTCGAGCTTTCCGGCATTCGCACTTGCGCGTTCGGCTGGCTTAAGCGCGATTGCCAATATTGCACCTTTGCGAAACTTGGCGATGACCCAAGGCTTGGCACCCTCAGCCAACTTGCCATTTGCGATGCGGGGTTAGGCCCTTGCCAACGCAGCACAGAATTGGCATTCAGTGATTATGCGCCAAATGCCTGAAGCCAAATTTCAAATCGGACAGATTGTCCGGCACCGCCTGTTTGCGTTTCGGGGCGTGATTTTTGATGTGGATCCGCAATTCAATAACACCGAAGAATGGTATAATTCCATTCCAGCCGAAGCCCGTCCACGCAAAGACCAGCCTTATTATCATTTGCTCGCTGAAAATGACGAGACGGAATATGTAGCCTACGTTTCAGAGCAAAACTTGCAGCCGGATGAAACACCAGAGCCCGTTCGCCACCCACAGGTGCGTGATTATTTTGCTGGCTTTGATACCAAGAAAAAACAATACAAGCTGCGCACAAAACGCGCCCATTGATGTGGTGACAGTCCATATTGGCTGTCACCACACTTAAATTTTATGCGCCTTTAAAAATACAGCCTAGGGCCAAAACCACGTAAGCTACAGCCATGATCCAAACTGAAGCCACAGGCACATTTGCAATGATGCCGAGAGCAGCCAAAGCAGCCACGATGGCAATTATCACCGATATAACGAAGACAATGAATGTTGGGGCACTTAATCGCATAATATTTCTCCTAAGATGCTATTGCAGTCATAGCAGCATCTTCCGCGAGCCCCTGAATTCATTGGTGCCTGTGGATAAGCCAAATTACTCCACGGTAACTGATTTCGCCAGATTGCGGGGTTGGTCAACATCTGTGCCAATAATCACAGCCGCATGATAAGCCAACAGCTGCACGGGAATAGCATACATCAAAGGACTGATGAAGGAGTGCGCCACTGGCACGCGAATGTGCCTGAATGTTTTGTGGGCATTATCCTTGTGGCTGTGGTCGTCCGTAATCAAAACAATCTTGCCACCTCGCGCTGCCACCTCTTCCATATTTGAAATAGTTTTTTCATAAAGTTCATCGCGTGGTGCAATAACAATTACCGGCACATTTTCGTCAACCAAGGCAATCGGTCCGTGCTTCAATTCACCTGCGGCATAACCTTCAGCATGAATATAAGAAATTTCTTTCAGCTTCAGCGCGCCTTCAAGAGCCAAGGGATAATTAATGCCCCGGCCTAAAAACAGCACATCGCGGGCTTTAGCAATTTCCTTGGCCACTGCTGCGATGTTTTTTTCTTCCTTCAAAACTTCAGTCATGTGGCGTGGCGCTTCGATGAGAGCGAGCACATATTCCTGCTCTTGTTCAGGTGTCAGCGTGCCACGGATTTTGCCCGCCAACAGCGCAAAACACGCCATAACTGTAAGTTGGCAGGTGAAGGCCTTGGTTGAAGCCACACAAATTTCTGGTCCAGCATAGGTGCGCAGCACCATCTCGGATTCCCGCGCAATAGTGGATTCAGGAACATTCACAACGGCCACGATGTGTTGGCCTTGGGATTTGGAATAACGCAGGGCAGCCAAAGTGTCTGCCGTTTCGCCCGATTGCGAAATAACGATAGCCATGCCATTTTTAGACATTGGCGCTTCACGATAACGAAACTCAGACGCCACATCGACATCCACTGGCAGACGCGCCACCTTTTCAAACCAATATTTGGCAGCTAGCCCTACATAGGCAGAAGTGCCACAGGCGGTAATCGTGATCCGGTCCAGCTTGGCAAAATCAAAGGGCATGTTGGCTGGCACACGCACAGTGCGGGTCGCAAAATCAATATATTCTGCCAAGGTGTGACCCACCACTTCCGGCTGCTCTGCAATTTCCTTAGCCATAAAATGGCGGTGATTGCCCTTATCCACCATCATGGAAGAAGCTTGGCTAAAATTCATGGGGCGTTTGATGGGCTTGTTTTCGGCATCATAAATTTGAAATGACGTCCGAGTTAAAACCACCCAGTCGCCATCTTCAAGATAAGTTATTTTGTTGGTGAACGGCGAAAGAGCAATCGCATCCGAACCCAAATACATTTGACCATCACCATGGCCGATCGCCAAGGGTGGACCATTGCGTGCGCCGATCATCAAATCATTTTCAGATTTAAACATAATAGCCAGGGCGAATGCACCCGTGAGTCGGCGCAAAGTGTGTTTAACCGCTTCAACTGGCGAAAGGCCTTTGCTGCGTTCATGCGCAATGAGATGAGCCACAACTTCCGTGTCGGTCTGGGTTTGAAATTTAACCCCGAAACTTTCCAGCTCTTCTTTCAGCTCTCGGAAATTTTCAATGATGCCATTATGAACAATCACCACATCACCGGAAATGTGCGGATGGGCGTTGGTTTCATTTGGCACACCATGGGTAGCCCAGCGGGTGTGGCCAATGCCACTATTCCCCTGCAAGGGCGACTCTCGCAAACGTTCTTCAAGGTTGCGCAATTTGCCCGGTGCACGGCGACGCTCAATGGAACCATTTTCAATGGTGGCCACACCCGCAGAATCATAGCCGCGATATTCCAAGCGCCGCAACGCCTCGACAATGTTTAACGCAACAGGCTCATTGCCCAGAATACCTACGATACCGCACATGAAATAGAACTCCTCAAACCTTACTTTTCTCGGCTTTGCGCACCGCTTTAACAGCCCTATAGCGCTTTGCCCAACCCGCCTTAATTTCAAGCGGAGCGCGCGAAAGTGCCAAAGCATCCTCTGGCACATCCGCTGTAACCACGCTGCCCGCTGCAATATTCACGCCATTCCCAATTTTAAGGGGCGCAACTAAGGCCGTGTTCGATCCAACGAATACTTTTTCACCAATTTCAGTGAAATGTTTTTCATAACCGTCATAATTGCAGGTGATGGTTCCAGCCCCAATATTGCTGCCTGCTCCCACTATAGCATCACCTATATAGGTGAGATGGTTGGCTTTAGCACCAGTGCCGATCTTTGATTTTTTAACTTCAACAAAGTTTCCGATGTGTGCGCAGGCGCCAATTTCAGCGCCGGGCCGCAACCGCGCATAAGGTCCAATGCGCGCGCCTGCGCCAATGGTGGCCCCTTCAATGTGCGAAAATGCTAAAATCTCCACGCCATCACTGACGGTGACACCGGGTCCAAATACAACATGGGGTTCAATCAACACATCTTGGCCTATAATCGTATCAGCAGCAAAAAACACGGATGTGGGATCAACCAATGTCGCGCCACCGATCATGGCTTTGGCCCGGTAACGCTTTTGGAATTGTTGCTCAATGCCCGAAAGCTGCTGGCGATCATTCACACCCGCCACTTCAGCTTCGTCGCAAAGTGCTAAAGCGACCGATACATTTTCGGCAACTGCAAGTTCAACCAAATCTGTTAAATACAGCTCTTTCTTTGCATTATTGTCAGAAAGCTTGGGCACCAATTGCCACAGAAGCTGAGCGTCAATCGCGATTATCCCAGAATTACAGAGATTTATGCGCTTTTCATCAGGTGACGTGTCAAGTTCTTCTCGAATAGCCAAAATATTTGAGCCGGACGTGATTAATCGCCCATACCCTGTGGGATTTGCAGCTTCGAAACCCAAAACAGCCATCGGATGTTCAGCATCAATCTTTGCCAACAACAGTTTGAGTGATTCCGTCTGGATGAGCGGCACATCACCATAGAGAACCAGAACAACGCCCTTAAAGCCTTGCAAGGCTTCTTGAGCCATCGAAACAGCGTGGCCGGTGCCACGGCGCTCTTTTTGCTCCGCAAATTTACAATCGGATATGAAATAAGTCGCTTCTTTCTGAACCGCCGCCATATCAGGTCCGTGAATCACCACTGTCGTTTTGGGTTGCAGTGCGGCCCCCGCACTCAAGGCATGTCCCAACATGGAACGGCTTGCGACCTTGTGCAGCACCTTCGGCAACGCTGATTTCATGCGCGTTCCCATGCCCGCCGCCAGAACCACTAGAGCAATATTTATCATCTCAACCCCATCATAATCAGGCTTTCTTATTAGCAATGGATTATGATTAGTCCCTTAATTGTGTCGATTTTTGCACCATGGTGAATGACAGGTAAATCTGCATTTCCGGCCTTGACCATAAGTTGCGCCGCAACTATGTTCCGCCCGCTTTCACGGACTCAACTATCGATGTTCAGTGATGTGGGGGCCCATAGCTCAGCGGTAGAGCATCTGACTTTTAATCAGAGGGTCGTGGGTTCGAATCCCGCTGGGCTCACCAACAAAAGATTAGCGGCGAAACGGAAACAACAAAAGCGCGCGCGCTGTGAAGGCTGATGGCTTTGCATCTGCCGGAAGCCCCATGCGCAACTGGCTTAACGGCTCGTTTGGCTGGTCAACATAGGTGCCAAACAGCCTATCCCAAATTGTAAACATCGCACCAAAGTTCGAATTGCCTTCCGCCAGGTTTTGCGAATGATG
>JANYHE010000061.1 GCA_025359215.1 Hyphomicrobiales bacterium | reverse complement strand
TGATGGTGTCAAAGAGTTTCATCTGACCTTGCATCTGTGCAAAGTCAGCCAGAGCCGTGCGGCCCGGAAAAAAATTGCGCAAGGGACCGTCGGGAGCATCAGTATCGATCATAAATGGATCGCGACCATCCAGCATCAAATAATCAGCCAACAATCGCGCCAGCATAGTTTTGCCGTTGCGATGTTGATCTGATGCGGTGATGTAGACCGTGGGCAAATGGGCCACGGGGAACAGTGTCCTTAAACTAAAGTGGGGGCGCGGCCACCGGATGTGATGTCTTGCAGCATTTGCACGCGCTGGAATTCATCGTCGATTTCGGCACACCACTTTTTAACATAGCCGCGCAACACAAATGAGAATTTGCCTTGGCTGCCATCGGCGGATTTATTGTCGATGAAATCTTTGAATGTAACGCCCGCTACATCCACTTGTTCGTAAGCCATTTCATTGAGCTTGGGGATGTTGATTTCTTGGGCCTTTGGAATGGCTGAGAAATATTTACGGTGAGTCACTTCATCCCATTCAAAGAAATTTGTTTCATTGATGGAGTTGCGGCCCACCACATATTGAATGCCTTGCAGATATTTTGCGATTTCGCCAATTTCATCAAGTGATGCAATCGAGGGTCCAACCACATGCATAAGGCCCATGTTGAACACGCCGTTGCGAGCCGCTTCAAGAACGCCAATGCGTTCAAACAGATCGAGTGCGTATGACAGGTTGCCGGCCTTAAGATCAACCACAGTGACAGGCACATTGGCTGATTCCATGGTGTCTAAAATGCGCATTTGATGGGCCACATTTCCGAGATCAACAATTTCAGCAACCGTTGGATAGAAGCGCTTCAGTGAACCACGGGGATTTTCTGTGTCGAAGGCACGGGTCAACACATTTTTGCGGGCGAAATAATCTAACAGCGCCCGCGAAATGGTTGTTTTGCCGACGCCGCCCTTATCTGCGCCGACGAGAATGAGTGTTGGTTTCATGTTTTGCCCTCTGAGATGCTTCGATTATCGTTTCTTAATCTGCATGGGTCTTAACATGGGATTTTTAGTTAGTACACAGTTTCGCTAACTGGCTTTTGCTAAAGTTGCAAATGCCCTGTAAAGAGAGGGCAGAGGGCACTTAATGCAATTTAGTTTCAGTTTTTATTTCCACTTTTTGTTAAGTTTTGTTGGGTTCTTGGCTCTTGGAATCTATTTATGTCGCGGCAGTTGGCGAAATAATTTTCGTCATCCTATGGCCTTAGGTTTTGCTTTGATTGCACTATCGCATGTTGTGGGCTCGCACGGTTGGATGAGTGTAATCGCGTATTGCATTTTGGCTGCCTTGTTCCTTTGGCAATTTGGACGTGGTTATGTGAGCCTTGGCTTCAAGCCTTCGGAGGTTCGTGAGGGTCATAATATGTTTTCACTGCTTGTCGGCGCAGCTTTGTTTGCGCTCACTGTGCAGTTGCATGCTATTCTCTTCGGTGTTCCGGTTTTTCAATTGGTGAAATGATATGTCAGTTCATGCTGCTCAGAAACGAATAAGTGCTCCGGATATTCGCGCACGAAAAGGCGGCGAGCCCATTGTCTCACTCACCTCTTATCACGCCCACACGGCGGCTATTGCTGACAAATATGTAGATTTTCTGCTTGTGGGAGATTCACTCGGCATGGTGATGCATGGGTTTGAAACCACATTGCCCGTGCCACTTGAACTGATGATTATGCATGGTCGCGCTGTGACACGCGGCGCAAGGCGAGCTTTGGTTGTGGTTGATATGCCGTTTGGCTCCTACGAGGAAAGTCCGGCGCAAGCTTTTCGCAATGCGGCGCGGGTCATCAAAGAAACCGAATGCGGCGCGATAAAAATTGAAGGTGGCGCTCGTATGGCAGAGACCATCCAGTTTCTCAGCCAGCGCGGCATTCCGGTGATGGCGCACATTGGCCTCACGCCGCAATCCATCAATGTGTTTGGTGGCTTTAAAACCCAAGGGCGTGAGCGCGCACAATGGGAAGCCATTGAAAACGATGCGCGTGCGGTGACAGAAGCTGGTGCATTTTCTGTTGTGCTGGAAGCGGTGGCTGAACCTTTGGCTGCAAAAATTACCAAATCAATTGACATTCCCACGATTGGCATAGGCGCATCAGCAGCGTGCGATGGCCAGATTTTGGTTATGGAGGATATGCTTGGTCTTTCGCCCAAGGTGGCGCGCTTTGTAAAAGAGTTTGGCAAAGTGGGGCAGGCAATTGAAGGCGCAATCAAGCTTTATGCAGATGATGTGCGCACGCGCAAATTTCCTGGCGCTGAAAATACATATGAGATGAAGGATTAGCTTCACCACAATTCCGTCATCGACTCAGCTATGATGGTGCAGATGAATCGTCGCAAATTTATGGCTGTTGCAGCCGCCACTGTTTTTGCCCCGCGCTTTAGTGTGGCGCAAGAGGATGCTGGATATACTATTCTTACTGCAGAAAAATCTGCGATGCAGATTTTGGGTGCAGGGGCCGCAAAAACTCCGGTTTGGCGGTTTTTAAAAGATAGGCCCTTGGCTGTTTTGCACGCCAAGCAAGGGCAGCCGTTTCGCGGGCGATTTATAAACTCACTTGATCAAGAAGTTTGGCTGCATTGGTTTGGTGTTCGCGGAGCCGCTGAGGCTATGACCGTGAATGCGTTACATGGCGAAGACAATGCTGTTGAAATTTCATTCACACCCCCGGATGCAGGAACCTTCTGGTTTGGGCCCATGACGCATGCATCTGAGCAGCGCGACATGGGGCTTTATGGTCTTTTGATTGTGGAAGAAGTGCTACCGCAAGAATTTATCGACGTGCCGCTGATCGTTGACGATTGGATGATCGATGACGCTGGCCAACCTAAGGGAAAGTTTGGCGACCTGAATGCGGCCATTGGTGACGGGCGGATGGGGAATTGGTTCACTTTGAATGGCAGCTACAAAACCCACGTTCCGGTTGACCGTGCACGGCCAGCGCGGCTGCGCTTGCTCAATGCGGCCAATGTTCGCCAGATGAATGTGCTGTTTAAAGGTGCTGATGTTTACGTGATTGCCCTCGATGGGCAACCTGTGTCGCCTAAAGCGTTAGGGCAGGAGGCTCTGAAGCTGGCTCCGGGCCAACGGGCTGATTTATTGCTTGTCGACATGAAAGCGCAGGTGGTGGTGGCGCTGGACCTGTTTGAAGATATTGTTGAGATTGGTTATCTTGATGGCGTGGGGCAGCAGGTGCCGCATGAATTGCCCGATAATTTTTCACTGCCTGCCAACCCGCTTTCTGTTTTGGGCGACGTGGCAGCGGCAAGGCAAATTCCTATTGCTATTGCTGGCGGCGCCAAGGGTGGTCTCAAATCTGCAAAGGTTGGGGATGTTGAACTCGACATGCGTGGGCTTTTGGAAAAGGGCTTGGCATGGGCATTTAACGGCATCGCAGGGGTTGGCGGGCCTACTCTTTTTGAGGCCAAAAAGGGTGAAACGATTATTCTGGCCATTGATAACACAACAAGTTTTCCTCAGCCCTTGCACATCCATGGTCATGTTTGGCAATTGATTGAAGCCGATGGCTTGCCATCCGAAAACCAGCCGTGGCGCGATACTTCCGTTGTTCCCGGTCTTTCGAAAATCAAATTGGCAATGGTTGCCGACAATGTTGGATTATGGGTTTTGCAGAGTTTGGTGGCAGAGCGGGCGGATGCTGGATTGCTGGGCGCATTTCGCGTAGTGGAAGCAACGCCCTGAAATGCCTTGATTTGGCCTCTGGCCTGCTTTACGGCCTATTTTAAGAAATACGGAGTGGTTAAGTGTCTGACACTGATGAAGCAATTTTCCGCGAGGTGGACGATGAAGTTCGCACGGAAGAATATAAGAAAATTTGGGATCGTTTTGGCAAGTATTTTACGGGCCTAGCGATTTTTGCCGTTGCTGCGGTTGCTGCTTTTCAAGGTTGGAAATATTATCAGGTTAAGCAATCGGAAGATGCAGGCGTAATTTATACCGACGCTGTGAAAAAAGCAGCAGATGGCAAAACCGATGATGCAATGGCTGCTTTTGCGGCAGTTCATCATGTGGGTTATTCGCAATTGGCAAAATTGCAGGAAGCTAAATTATTGGCGGATAAGGGCGACACTGATAAGGCGGTTGCGGCCTATGATGCTTTTGCCGCTGATGCGGCCAATGATCCGGCCTTGGCTGATTTGGCCCGCATTCGTGCAGGCTATATGTTGGTCGACAGCAAATCACCTGATGAGCTTTTGGTGCGCTTAGGGAAATTCGACAAAGACGGGCAAGTGTGGCGCAATCAAGTGCGCGAGATTTTTGGCCTGTCGGCTTATCGCACGAAAGACTATGCTATGGCCGATCGCTTTATGCGCGCCATTTATGGTGATGCCGAAGCGCCAGCTGCATTACGTCAACGTGCGCAATTGATGGTTCAACTCATCGCTCCAAACTTGCCAAAGAAGTGAATCCGTGATGATCAGGCAAACTATTTTGATAATTTCGTTGACCATGATGGTTGGGCTTGGAGGCTGCACTTCAATTAAGAAATTGACAGGTCAGACCAATGATACAGTTTTGCCCGGCCAGCGCGAAGATATTTTGCCGAGTGATCAGCAAACGGCGCGAGACCCTATTGTGACAGGAAAGCAGGCACCAGCTTGCGATCCGAAAATCACAACATGTCCGACTGATGCCGCGCAATGACAGTCACCATCGCCATTCTTGGGCGGCCTAATGTTGGAAAATCCACCTTGTTCAATCGTTTGATTGGGCAAAAAATTGCGCTGGTTGATGATCAGCCGGGTGTGACGCGAGATCGTCGCCTTGGTGCCGCACATCTTGGTGATTTAGATTTCGATGTGTTTGACACTGCGGGTTTGGATGATGCCAAGAAGGGCTCACTTGAAGCGCGGATGAGCGAACAGGCAGAAGAAGCCGCGCGTCTTGCCGATCATATTTTCTTTGTGATTGATGCGCGTGCTGGTGTGACACCCATCGATGAGAAATTTGCTGAGCGCATTCGCAAACTTGGCAAACCTGTAACGGTGCTTGCCAATAAGGCTGAAACCCGCGCCGTGGCCAATTCGGTGGGTGAAGCGTTTCGTTTAGGCTTTGGTCAACCTTTGCCCATTTCGGGCGAGCATGGTGAGGGCATGGAACACATTTATGATGTGGTGCGGCCTTACATTGATGCTGATGCTGAGCGCACTAAAATTGAAGAAGAAGAAGACGAAGATTTTGTGCCTGCTGCCTATGATCCTGAATATGAGGGGCCAGACCAGCCGGAGCGCAAATTACGCTTAGCCATTATCGGCCAGCCCAATGCGGGCAAATCCACATTGGTTAACACCATGTTGGGTGAAGACCGAATGCTGACTGGCCCGGAGGCTGGCATTACGCGCGATTCAATTTCCAGTGATTGGAAATGGAAAGACCGCGAGATAAAACTGTGGGACACGGCGGGCATTCGCCGCAAAGGCAAAGTGAAAGAGAAGCTGGAAAAGCTATCGGTCACTGATGCAATGCGCGCCATTCGTTATGCCGATTGTGTTGTGGTTCTGGTGGATGCTGCGGCCCACATCGAAAAGCAGGATTTGACCCTGTGCGATCTCGTGGCCCGTGAAGGCCGCTCGATTGTTCTTGCGTTAAGCAAATGGGATTTGGTTGAAGACAAGCAAGCCGCCATGGCCAAAGTGAATGATATTATGGAAGATATTCTGCCTGAAGTTCGCGGGCTTCCCATCGTCACACTTTCGGCCAAACAGGGGCGTGGGCTGGATAAGATGATGCAAGCCGTCATCGATATGGACAAGAAGTGGAACCAACGCATTTCCACATCGAAGCTTAATCGCTGGCTTGAAGCAGCTGTGCGCAAGAACCCACCACCAGCGCCCACAGGCCGCCGCATTAAAATTCGCTACGGCACGCAAGCCAGTGCAAGGCCGCCAACATTTGCTCTGTTTGGCAACCAGTTGGATAAGTTGCCCAAAACTTATGTGCGTTATTTAATGAATGGCCTTCGTGAAGAATTAAAGCTTGACGGTGTTCCCATCAGGTTCAGCCTGCGTGGCGGTGATAATCCTTATGACAAAGGGAAATAGGGATTTTAAATTAAATTCCTAATATAGAAAATAAAGCTTGATACCGCACAGTGCGAAGCCTATATTTGTTAAATTCCAGCATCCCGACTCGAAGCCAGTCCAACACGTCTTGCAAGCCCAAGAAGACAACGTTGGATGAGGGTGCAGTTTTGGTGATGAGGAAGGGTGGAAATTATTTGCCACTGTGACCCCTACACTCCTTCATTCCGGCGAAGGCTGGAACAGGGCTTACTCACATAATGTTTTGCACAAAAGCCCAACCACGGCCTTCGCCGTGGTGACGGAGAGGGGAAAAATGATCAGAGCGCTGACTTTTTAAACAGTCCGCTGGCAGCATATTTATACACCGACGCGTTGTCGGTAAAATTGTCTGCGCACATGGGCACGATTTGCGCTGCCACTTCTTCCGCAGTTGGAAGTGTCAACGGGTCTTCGCCGGGCATTGCGGTTGCTCGCATCTTGGTTCTGGTTTTGCCGGGGCTGAAGCAGTTGACGCGCACTGTGGTGGTTGCCATTTCGCCTGCATAGGTTTTGACCATCGCTTCTAATGCCGCTTTGGAAATGGAATATGCGCCCCAATAGGGCGAGCAATCTTGGGCGAGGCCAGATGTTACAAATATGGCGCGGCCATGCGGGGCTATTCTTAAGAGGGGGTCCATGGAGCGGATGAGGCGGTAATTGGCAGTGACATTAACGGCCATCACTTCATCATAGGTTTTAGGATCAAGATGTGGCACGGGCGTGAGCTTGCCGAGAACGGCAGCGTTGCCGACGAGGATATCAAGTTTCTTCCAGCGCTCAAAAATGGCGGCACCGAGGCGATCTATGCCTGTGTAATCGATGATATCCATGGGCACTAAAGTGGCGGTGGAACCTGCGGCTTTAATTTCATCGTCCAGCTCTTCCAGCCCGCCTTGGGTGCGAGCGGTGGCGATGATGTGAGCTCCCTGTTTGGCTAAGTGCAGCGCGATGGCGCGGCCAAGGCCACGCGATGCGCCGGTGACTAAAGCGATTTTTCCGACAAGGCTTTTGATCATAGCAATTCCTTCTCCCTCCCCGCGTAGTGGGGAGGGCGGGGTGGGGTGGTGGTGAAATTAAAATTTGAATTTCCACATTCCCCACCCGTCACGCCTGTGGCGCGCCACCCTCCCCGCGTTGCGGGGAGGGAGAAGGAAGGGTAACGTTGTAGCATTTAAACTCAGCCCGCTTCAGCCAACAGAGACAACTGTTGTTTTGGGCTTTCGCCGCTCAAATCGGTCAAATGAGTTGGATAATCGCCTGTGAAGCAATGATCCGTGAATTGGGGGTTCACATTATCACGCGCTTCGAAGCCTGCCGCTTTATAAATGCCATCGACTGAAATGAAGGCCAATGAATCCACGCCGATAAATTTCCGCATTTCCTCTAGGCTGTGGCTTGCGGCCAGCAGTGATTTTTGTTCTGGCGTGTCGATGCCATAATAATCAGGAAATTTTATCGGTGGGCTGGCGATGCGCATGTGCACTTCTTTGGCACCAGCTTCGCGCATCATCTGCACGATTTTAATTGAGGTGGTGCCCCGCACCACAGAATCATCCAACAGCACGATGCGTTTGCCAGAAACGACGGCGCGGTTGGCATTGTGCTTCAGCTTCACACCCAAAGAACGAATGTGTTGCGTAGGCTCAATAAAAGTGCGGCCCACATAATGGTTGCGGATGATGCCGAGCTCAAACGGAATTCCCAAAGCTTGCGCATAGCCCAGTGCTGCAGGCACGCCAGAATCGGGAATGGGCACAATCACATCAGCATCACAGGGAGCTTCCAAGGCCAGCTGTTTGCCGGTGGCTTTGCGCACGTCATACACCGAGCGGCCACCTAAAAATGAATCTGGGCGCGAGAAATAGATATATTCGAAAATGCAGGGGCGGGCCTTTTGGCGCGGGAACGGGTGATGCGATTCAATGCCATCTTCTGAGATGACGATGACTTCACCATTTTCAACTTCGCGCACAAATTTTGCGCCAATGATATCGAGTGCACAGGTTTCTGAGCAGAGGATATAGGCACCGTTTAATTCGCCCAGCATTAACGGGCGAATGCCCAAAGGATCGCGTGCGCCGATCAATTTCTTATTGCTGAGCGATACTAAAGCATAGGCCCCTTCAAGGCTTCGAAGCGCATCAATATAGCGTTCAATCAGGCGAGTTTTTTTAGAGCGGGCCACGAGATGCAGAATGGCCTCGGTGTCTGAGGTGGACTGATAAATTGCCCCTTGCGCGATGAGGTCTTTGCGCAATGTGAGGCCATTGGTAAGATTGCCATTGTGGCAGACGGCAATGCCACCAGCTGCCAGTTCCGCAAACAAGGGTTGCACATTGCGGAGAATTGTTTCGCCGGTTGTGGAATAACGCACATGGCCCAGTGCCATGTTGCCCTTCAAACGATTGATAACTTTTTCAGATGAGAAATGGTCGCCTACCAAACCCATGCGGCGTTCGGAATTAAAACGATCACCATCGAAGGTGACGATGCCCGCTGCTTCTTGGCCGCGATGCTGAAGGGCATGAAGGCCAAGTGCGGTGAGGGCTGCCGCATCGGGGTGGCCAAATATGCCGAACACACCGCACTCTTCGCGCAATGTGTCGCCATCCATATCAAAATCATGGGTGTCGGATTCACTTACCATCATTGCGAGGTTCCTTGACCGAATGCGGGCACATCGGTTTCTGATCAGTGCCTTGAATGAGGTTATCAAGGCCTTTGGTTTGGCCATTGGTATAGTTTGGTTGGGTTGTATCTGTTTTTGCGGCAGGTGTTGCAGGGTTAGCGATTTGGGCGCTGTTATTCAAAGTTTGTGCGATATCGGGTGGCATGAAGCCCAGCATCATGTTGCCAACGCTGCGCACCACCGGGATGGACACGGCATTGCGCACCCAATCTTCTTGGCGATCAACCGGCAGCAACCAACCATAAAATAAATAGGCAATTGAGACCAATACCAGGCCGCGCGCCAGACCGTAGAAAAAGCCCAAGGTGCGATCGAAAGCACCGACGCGGCTATCCACCACACGATCAGAAATTTTCACACTGATTACAGAAACTATGATGAGCACCAAAATGAAGGCTGCTGCCGCGACAATGACTTGGGCGACGACCGGCTTGGTTGGATCTACATGCGGGGCCACCAGATCGAGCAGCGGCTTTTGTTTGCTCGCGAAAAATGCGGCTCCGGCGGCCAAGCCCCAGGCAACCAGTGACAGCACTTCACGGGTGAGACCGCGGGCCAGTGCGAGAAGGCCAGAAACAGCCATGATGCCGAACAAAATGAAATCAAGCAGTTGAAATGACATATATGGGTTTCCACGTTCTGGCCAAAGTTGCACCCTCTATATAAAACTATCGGGCTGGGGGCTAGCAGGGAATTTAAGCTATCCGCCGCAAACCTTTCGACCGTGAAGCCACCCACGCTACTAAATCAGCCACTGTGCTCACTTGTTTTGCGTTTATTGCTCCCTTCAAGGGTTTTTCGCCTTGATCAGCGATCACGGCATCACTGAAGCCCAGTTTTTGAGCCTCTTTCAATCGCGACTCGGTTTGACCTACGGGGCGGACAGCGCCAGAAAGCGCAATTTCGCCGAAGATCACCGTGCCATGGGGAATTACCGTGTCTGACAAGGATGAGAGCAGGGCGGCCGCAACGGCCAGATCCGCTGCGGTTTCTTTGAGGCGAAGGCCACCTGCCACATTGAGATAAACATCATGGTTGGAAAGGGACACGCCTGCGCGGGCTTCCAGCACGGCGAGGATCATGTTGAGCCGCGTTGTATCCCAGCCTACGGCTGTGCGGCGCGGCGTTCCCAGAGGGGATGGGGCGACGAGGGCTTGCACTTCCACCAGCAGGGGCCGTGTTCCTTCAATGCCCGCAAAAACGGCGGTGCCGGGGGCGGCGCGTTCAGCAGAACCCATGAACAGGCGCGATGGGTTAGTGACTTCACGCAGGCCCATATCTGACATTTCAAATACGCCAATTTCATCAGTGGGCCCAAAGCGATTTTTTACGGCACGCAAAATGCGGAACTGATGGCCCCGGTCCCCTTCAAAATAAAGCACGGTGTCAACCAAATGCTCAATCACTTTTGGCCCGGCAATCTGGCCATCTTTGGTCACATGGCCCACCAGCAACACACAAGCGCCCTTGGTTTTGGCATAACGCACCATGGCCTCGGACCCGGCTTTGAGTTGGGAGACAGTGCCGGGGGCCGATTCCACAGCGGGCGACCACAGAGTTTGCACTGAGTCGATGACCACCACAGAAGGCGGAGCGCCTTCATTCATGGTGGCGATGATATCGGAAACATTGGTTTCTGCGGCCAGTAAAACTGGTGCATTTTCGAGGCCCAGCCGCGAGGCGCGCATTCGCACTTGGGCGATGGCTTCTTCGCCCGTCACATAAATCACACGCTCGCCTTTGTTGGCCAGCGCCGCAAGAGCTTGCAGGAGGAGGGTGGATTTGCCGATGCCGGGGTCACCACCGATCAAAACCGCTGAGCCTGGAACAAATCCGCCACCCGTGGCCCGGTCTAATTCGGTGATGCCAGATTCAATGCGCGGTGGAGCAGGGGATTCGCCCTTCAGCTCCACCAACTTTGCAATACGGCCCTTCGGCAGTGTGGCTCCCTTGGCGCCTGAAGCAGGTGGGCCTGAACGTTCTTCGGCGATGGTGTTCCAGCTGTCACACGCCTCACAATGGCCGGACCATTTATGAGTGACATCGCCACAAGATTGACAGACGAAATTAGATTGAGCTTTGGCCATGGGTTGAATTAACACAGAACGTATAGTGAACGCAAGATACTGTGGAACAAATTCTAGTATTCAACCGTATTAAGCTGTGGAACAACTTCAACGAGGAAATCAAAATGCTATCTAAGGTTTTTCTGTCCTCCTTTATGGTTCTAGCGCTAGCCCCAATTTCGCCGGCCTTTTCCCAGCAAGCCGACATGTCATTTTTTGTCACAAGCACTAATCCTGGAAAAGGTGGCGATCTTGGAGGATTAGAAGGGGCCGATGCCTATTGCGCAGGGTTGGCTAAGTCGGCAGGTTCCACTAAAACTGGATGGCACGCATATCTCAGTGCCACCGCCCCCAATGGGAATGCCGGAGTGAATGCGCGGGACCGCATTGGAAAAGGGCCATGGCAAAATGCAAAAGGTGTTGTGATTGCAAAGAATGTGGAAGATTTGCATTCAGATTCTAATAATTTGAATAAGGACACAGCTTTGACTGAAAAAGGCGACCCCGTTAAAGGTCGCGGTGATGATGTCAACATGCATGACATGCTTACGGGTTCAGATCCGCAAGGTCTTTATTCCACCGCGGGTGGCGATACGACCTGTCATAACTGGACGTCAAGTGGTGAAGGATCAGCGATACTTGGCCATCACGACCGCAAAGGGCTAAAGGAATCTCGTCATATGATGTCGTGGAATTCGGCCCATGGTTCGATTGGTTGCGACATGGAAAGTTTGAAGAAAACTGGCGGAGCCGGTTTGTTCTACTGTTTTGCAGGCGATTGAGTCTGATTTCTAGGCTTCCCAAACCACGCGCCCATCACACACCGTCATCACAGGTTTCACATTTCTGATTTTATCTGGGCTTGTGTCCTCCAAATCGGAATCCAGCACCACCACATCGGCCAGGTAGCCCTTCTTCAACATGCCCTTGCGACCTTCCATGAATTCCATCACGGCACCTGCAAAAGTAAAGCCGTGTAGAGTGTTCATGAGGCTTTGCTTTTGGTCGGGGCAATTGGAGGTGGGCGGGATGCAGGTCATGGCGGCTTGCATTCCTAAGAACGGATCGAGTGGCGCTACGGGCCAATCGCTGCTGAAGGCTATGGTGGCGCCTGTTTCGCGCAGGGTTTGCCATGGGTAGGACCAAGGGAGTTTTTCGCCCAATCGCGACAAGATGGGCTCCTTCGGAATGCCGGGCACGCCCACGGCCGTTACGGGTTGTAGGCTCGCTATCACACCCAATTGATTGAGGCGTGGAATATCATCGGGGTGGATCACCTCAATATGTTCTATGCGGTGGCGGCTGTCGCGCTTGCCGTTTTGTTTTTGGGCAAATTCAAAACCATCCAATGTGCGGCGCACAGCCCCATCGCCAATGGCGTGAACGCTGAGCTGCAATCCGTGTTTATCGACGCGCGCGGCGATCGCATTGAATTGCTCGGCGGTGAACAAGGGAGCGCCCGTGTTGCCGGGGTGGCCGGGATAATCATCTAGCATTAGCGCTGTCAGCGTTTCCATCACTCCATCCATGAACAGTTTTACGCGGCCGGAATGCAGCATGTCGCCTTTATATTGCGCGTGCATTTCTGCTGCTTCATCAACGCGCGAAAGCTCAAATGTGTTTTTCTGGTGGAAGGGCACTTCCACGCGGGCGTTGAGTTCACCGCGATCGAGAAGACTTTTCAGCAGTTCCAGCTGATAGAAGTTTCCATCCATATTGTGCAAGGACGTGATGCCCAGCGAATTGGCGAAGGCGATGCCTTGCTTCATGTAGTTTTCATCAATGCGGCGCTGTTCAGGCGTGGCGGCGGGGGACGGGTTTTCGCCCGTGGTCATGCCCAGCCATTCGCGGCCTTGGGTGGGAGTGAGCTGTTGCACCAGCATGTAGGCGGCGGGCTCCAACAATTCGCCCGTGGCGAGGCCTTCAGAATCGAGCACGATCTCATTGCCCACAGGCAAATTTCGCCCACGCATAATGCCTGCGGCTTCCAGCGCCTTAGTATTGGCCCACATTGTGTGGCGATCAAAGCAGCCGACGATGAAGGGTACGTCCGAAACGATGCGGTCCAGCAGCTGGCGGGTGATGGGGCCATCCGCGCCTAAGCTCTGGTGGGCAATGCCATTGGCGCTGATCACTTTCAAATTTGGATTGGCTTTTCGATGTTGAGAAACTGAATCTGATAGTGATTGGAAGCTATTGATATGGCTTATATTTAAGACAGCCAATTCCACCCCGCCGCCAAACAAATGCACGTGGCCCTCGATGATTCCCGGCATGACGGTTTTCATCTGCGCGTCCACCACGCGGGTGTGTTTGGCGCGAATGGAATTAATTTCACCACTGGTGCCTAAAGCCATAATCTTGTTGCCTGCAATGGCCAGGGCCTGCGCATAGGGCCGCTCAGGGTTCATTGTGATCACGCGGGCATTGAGGATGATCAAATCGGGTTGTTGCATAATTTCCTCAGTTTTAATTTGTCGCAGAATGTCCTCTTGAAAAACTTTCTGCAAGGGCGCAGTTTAATTGTGTCGTTAACAATTGAAAGGAGGTGATCCCATGTCGAGTGAGTTCAACGCTAATGAGGCCCAGACATTGCGGATTAATTCCGTTGGGGTAACCGCCTAACAGAATGCAATGCTCGAAGCTTCTCAGAAGCTTCTCACGGCAAAGCCCACTGATCGCATCAGTGGGCTTTGTTTTTTATGACTACGGCGTTAGAGAGTGAACATGAACATTTGGAATATCTTGACAGCTGATGTGCGCGCCAATCCCATTGCACTGCGCCATTATTTTTCACGGGTTCGGTTTGCGCGAGAAGATGCGCGGGTGCGAGATTTGCCGTGGGTTGAATTGCCAAAAGTCGCTGGCAAACCACCCATTGGCGGCGAAGGCCCAGTTTTATTTGCTGTTGCTGACCTTGGTTATTTCCAGCGCTTTGCTTCCATGTTCTTAAGTTCTGCGGCTATGAACAGTCCGCGCAGTGCTGTGCATATTCATATCATTGGCGCTGATGAGGCTACTGCACTGCCCGCTATTCAAAAAATCCCTGCGCATTATGGCGTGACATTTGAAGATGCTGATTTTTCAAAAATGCCCGGGCCGTTGAAAGGCCGTTATTGCCAATCCATGCGATTTGTGCGGTTGGCCCAGTTTGTGAAGCAAACAGGGCGCGACTATATTGCTTTTGATATTGATGGATTGACACAAAAGTCATTTGCTGAATTTAAGGCTGAGGGTGATGTGGGGCTTATCTTGCGGCCAGAATTTTCTGATCCGGGTTTGCGGGTGAATGCCGGAGTGGTCTATATGCGAGCCACAAAAGCGGCGCAGAAATTTATGGACCGCGCTTCAACGCAGATGCTCAGGCACTTGCAGCATGCGCCGTTTATAGAAAAATTAGATCAACGTTGCTTAGCTCTAGCGATAGATGAAAATGTGAAGGCTCTGCCTGCAGATCTCTATACGTTTGAACCGGGGTATGGTCATTTCTATTCTGCTAAAGGTAAGCAGAAAAAAGATGAGTTGCTCAAGACTTATGAGCTCATTTTGAGGAATGAAAGAATTTCTTAGTGTCTGTTCTAGTTCTCTCATAACGATTATCCGACGTGACCTTTTCCGGGGTGGTGGAAAAGGTCACGAAACGGGCAGAAACATTTGAATGTCTTAGACAGTGGCCTTAGCAGAAAACCTTCACACCATCTGATCTTGTGACTGTGCAATCAATCCCACTTACTTTGCCACCCTGCCTGATGACGCCGCCATTGTCATCGTTTGCTTCGTTTTCAACTTCGCCCGCGGCTCCATTATTATCAGAACCGTTATCGCTTACTCTTTCACTGTGTTTGTCACCATCGGCAAAAGATGGGGTGGCCAATGTCGTGGCAGCCAGGGCGAGCAAGAGCACAAAAATCGAAGCGGCTGAAGCTTTAAAAGTCATTTTGAAATTCCTTTTTCCAGGAACGACGCCAATCGTCATTCGGTTTGTCAGTGCTAAACGCTCTCGACTGACAATCTCCTTATGACAGTTGTCAGCCTTTTGTTAGCAAAGGCCTCGAGAAAAATGCAGGCGTCACTGTGACGATGCTCGAAAGTATTGATTGCTATTTTTATTCTGGCTCGTTGATCAACCGTTGGAACACGGCCCGTACATCTTCACCAGAAGCTGCATCAAGTGCACCATCTGCGATTTGATCTTGAGTCCACATCCATGAACGGGCGGGGTCGTCGCGCATGGACCATTCTGGAAACAAGCGGGTTTTAATGTCGATGCAGCCAATGAGCGCAACGTTGAGATGGCGGTCGTCGCTCATTATGCGGTGGAATGTTGCGGTGACAGCGTTGCGTGGTCCTTCCAGCATTTGTAAATAAAGGTCAGCCCGGCAAATCAATGCGCCTGTA